>PKYX01000033.1:4432-4961 GCA_003132825.1 Acidobacteriaceae bacterium | reverse complement strand
AGATCCCGGCCAGCGAGCCGACCGCAATGCACGGCCGCTGGGTCGACGGCCCCAAGGATGATCTGTTCAATAAGCTCCGCGAAGCCTTGGGCGGCTTGCCCTTTTTTGCCGAAGACCTGGGCTACATCACTCCTGAAGTACACGCTCTGCGCGAGCGGCATCAGATTCCCGGCCTGGCCGTGCTGCAATTCGGCTTCGGCAATCGGGGCGCCCACATCTACCTGCCGCATCGCNNGCTCGGCTGGTGGGAAGGCGTGGGCGAGTATGAACGCAATGCCATTCGAACCTACGTCGGGCCCTGCTCCGATGGCATTCACTGGGGCCTGATCCGCCTGGCGCAGGGTTCGGTCGCCAGTCTGTCGGTGGTCCCCTTGCAAGATGTCCTTGGTCTGGGCAGCGAAGCCCGCCTGAATACTCCTAGCGTCCCCACCGGCAGTTTCCGCTGGCGCTACCAGCCCGCATCGCTGACCGGGGAACTGGCACAACGCCTGGCCAGCCTCGCCGAAGTTACCGATCGCCTGCCCCCACC
>PKYX01000033.1:0-4421 GCA_003132825.1 Acidobacteriaceae bacterium | reverse complement strand
GAGGTTCGGAGTGAAATTCTGTGGCGAATCCGATCATCCAGGCTCGCGCGGTCGAGAAGTTCTACGTCCAGCCGGACGGGAACCGCATTGAAGTCATCGCTCCCACCGACCTGGACGTCTCGCCTGGCCAGATTGTCGCGCTCCTTGGCCCCTCTGGTTCCGGTAAGTCCACGCTGCTGCGGATGCTGACCGGACTTTCTCAACCCTCCTCGGGTGATGTTCTCTGGCATGGCGAGTCCATTCGCAAGCATGCGCCCAACGTGGCCATCGTCTTCCAGAGCTTCGCGTTATTTCCTTGGCTGAACGTGCTCGAAAATGTCGAGGCTCCGCTTGAGGCGCGCGGGGTGAGCGCGATTGAGCGCCGGAAGCGTGCCCTGAAGATGCTCGATACCGTCGGACTCGACGGGTTCGAAACCGCGTATCCCAAGGAACTCTCCGGCGGCATGAAACAGCGTGTGGGTTTCGCTCGCGCGCTGGTCGTGGAACCGGAAGTCCTGTTCATGGACGAACCCTTTTCCGCGCTCGACGTCCTTACCGCTGAAAACCTGCGCGGTGAACTGCTCGAACTGTGGCTGAGCAAGAAGATGCCGGCGAGCGCGATCTTCGTGGTTACACACAACATCGAAGAGGCCGTTCTGCTGGCTGATCGCGTGATCGTTTTGGGGAGGAATCCTGGACGCATCCGCTCCGACTTCAAGGTCGAGTTGCCGCAGCCTCGCGACCGCAAGGCGGCCCGTTTTGTCGAGTTCGTCGACTACATTTACAAAATCATGACGCAGCCGGAAGTCGAGCATGCCCCGTTGCCCGTCGGACAGGCGCCCGTCGCACCTATTCGCACTCCCCGGCAGAAGTACCAGATGCTACCGCACGCCCGTCCCGGCGGCATCGCCGGACTGCTCGAGCTTCTCCACGACCAAGGCGGTCGCGACGATATTTACCGTCTCGCCGAGCCTCTGGCGATGGATGTCGACGACCTGTTGCCGATCATCGAAGCCGCCACCATGCTTGGTTTTGCGGCATTGAAAGAAGGCGACGTCGAAGTCACTCGCGAAGGGGCGGCCTTCGCCGAAGCCGACATCCTGACTCGCAAAGTGTTGTTCCGTGAAGCCGCGCTCAAACACGTTGCCATTTTGCAGTGCATCGAGAGCGTACTGCGCGCGAAGTCGGACCACTCCATCCCGGAAGAATTTTTCCACGACATTCTCGACGAACACTTCAGCCAGGATGAAGTCGAGCGCCAGTTCGAGACCGCCATGAACTGGGGCCGCTACGCCGAGATATTTGACTATGATGCGGAGAACGGTCGCCTGGTGCTGGCCGAACCTACGACTGAACTGAATCATCATCCTCCGGCGAAGGTATAGCGCTCGCCGTCCGCGGTATCCGCTCGAGCGGCGGGCTCATCCGGACGAGAACCTCGCGCGCGAGGGAAAGACTAATGAACAAGGGCGACAAATCAAGCGCGCTCTCCCCGCACCGCCTCTGGGCCTTGCTCCCGGCGTTCGAGCCCTCGTTCCTACCCGATTTGCTGATGTTCACCGCCGGTCTTGCGCTGTTCTACGGGACCGTGGTGGTCGCGCAAACCTGGCTTGGTCCCTTCACTCCCGAGGTTGAAATCTCCCGCAGTCCATGGAAGTTGCCGGTCTATGCCGGCTATTCCCTTCTGCGGATGACGATCGCCTATGGACTCAGCTTGACCTTCACGCTCGTCTATGGCTATGTTGCCGCCTACAACCCGAAGGCCGAGCGATTCCTGATTCCGCTGCTCGATGTCTTGCAGTCCATCCCCGTACTGAGCTTTCTGCCGGGTGTGATGCTGGCCATGATCGCGCTATTCCCCAGCCGGCAATTGGGGGTTGAGCTCGGAGCCATCCTGCTGATCTTCACCGGTCAAGTCTGGAACATGGCGTTCAGCTTCTACCAATCGCTGCGCACGGTGCCGACCGAGCTGGTCGAGGTGTCGCGTAACTTCAGGCTGAGCCCATGGATGAGCTTCTGGCGCGTCGACGTTCCGTTCGCGATGCCGCAACTCATCTGGAACATGATGATGTCGATGTCCGGGAGCTGGTTCTTCGTGGTGGCCTCCGAGGCGATCAGCGTCGGCAACACGACGGTCACGCTGCCTGGGATCGGCTCCTACATCGCGCTTGCTATCGAGCACCGCGATCTTGCCGCGGTGTGCTGGGCGATCGGCACGATGCTGGTGGTGATCCTCATCTACGATCAAATCCTGTTCCGGCCGCTGGTGGCTTGGGCCGATCGCTTCCGTTTCGAGCAAGAGCCCGGAGGCGTGCCGCCGCAATCATGGGTGTTCGACGTTTTGCGCCGATCTCGCGTCGTCGAGCGGCTGACACAACCGTTCGGGGTGTTGTGGCGGCGTTCGCTGCGGCCGCGCCGGCCGGTGAAGAGCGGACCGATCGTGCGCGCGGCGCAGACCGCGCCCAGTCGGATCGGGTTTCAACTGGGCCTGATGGTCGCCGCGCTTGCTGCGCTTGCTGTATGGCGGATCGTAAGCTTCGCCGTCGCAGGCATCACGCTTGCGGATGTAGGCACCGCGTTGCTGCTCGGGCTGGCGACGCTTGCCCGTGTCGTGGTCCTGATCGCGATCGCAAGCGTTATCTGGGTGCCGATCGGAGTTTGGGTCGGCACGCGGCCGCGCGCCGCCAATCTGGTTCAGCCGGTGGCGCAGTTTCTCGCCGCCTTTCCGGCGAACCTGCTGTTCCCGATCGTCGTGTCGATCATCGTTGCGTGGAGACTCAGTCCGAATATCTGGCTCAGTCCGCTGATGATCCTCGGCACGCAATGGTACATTTTGTTCAATGTCATTGCCGGCGCTGCGGCTATCCCGGCCGAATTACGCGCCGTCGGCGTCAATTTGCGCGTGCGCGGCTGGCTGTGGTGGCGGCGCATCGCGCTGCCGGCGGTAATGCCCTATTACGTGACCGGAGCGATCACCGCATCCGGCGGCTCTTGGAATGCCAGCATCGTTGCCGAGGTCGCGTCCTGGGGCAATGAGCATCTGCAAGCCTACGGCCTGGGCGCCTATATTGCCCAACAGACCGACGCCGGCGACTTTCATCGCATCGTACTGGGCATCGCCGTGATGAGTCTGTTCGTCGTCGTCATCAATCGCGTATTCTGGCGTCCGCTCTATCTCTACGCCGAGCGCAAATTCCGGCTGTGATGAGGATCAAATGACCGTCCCCCTCCTCGACATCCATGCGCTGCAACACTCGTTTCCGCGCGCCGACGGCGGCGAGCACCTGGTGCTCGATGGCGTCGAGCTGTCCCTGGTGCAGGGTCAGATCGTCGGTCTTCTCGGCCGCACCGGATCGGGCAAATCGACGCTGCTGCGCCTGATCGCCGGCCTGGCGCAGCCGTCGGGAGGCACCGTGACCTATCTCGGCGAGCCGGTGAATGCGCCGGCGCCGGGTATCGCGATGGTGTTTCAATCCTTCGCGCTGTTTCCGTGGCTGACGGTGCTTGAAAACGTCCAGCTCGGTCTCGAAGCACTCGGGCTTCCCGACGCGGAAATCCGCAAACGCGCATTGGCGGCGATCGATTTGATCGGCCTCGACGGCTATGAATCCGCTTATCCTCGCGAATTATCCGGCGGCATGCGCCAACGCGTCGGCTTTGCCCGCGCGCTCGTTGTGCATCCCAATATTCTTCTCATGGACGAGCCGTTCTCCGCGCTCGATGTGCTCACCGCGGAAAACCTGCGCGGCGAGCTGCTCGAGTTGTGGCTTAACAAGAAGATGCCGACCAGCGCCATCTTCATTGTGACGCACAACATTGAGGAGGCGGTGATACTGGCAGACCGTATCGTGGTGCTGGGCAGAAACCCGGCCCGCATCCGCTCCGATTTTAACGTGAAGCTTTCGCAACCCCGCGACCGCAAGTCTGGCCGGTTTGTGGAACTGGTCGACTACATCTACAAAGTGATGACCGAGCCGGATGTTGAACATGCGCTGCCCGATCCGGAGAGTACGGGGGAAATCGTGATGCCGCCGGGAGGATTAAAGAGGACGGAATCGCCGATCCGGACGAGCAAGTATCAGATTCTGCCGCATGCCCGCGTGGGCGGCATTGCCGGCCTGGTTGAACTACTGCATGATCGCGGAGGACGCGAGGATCTCTTTCGCCTGAGCGAAGAGTTAGTCATGGATGTCGAGGACCTGCTGCCCATCTTGGAGGCGTGCCAGTTGCTGGGTTTCGCCTGGTTGAAAGAGGGGGACGTGCAACTCTCGAGGCAGGGAGTGCGGTTCGCCGATGGCGATATTCAGGCGCGCAAAGTATTGTTCCGCGAAGCGGCGCTGGAGCATGTCACCATCCTGAAGCAGATCGACAGCATTCTGAAGCGGAAGTCGGACCACTCCATCAACGACGAATTTTTTCACGACATTCTCGACGAACACTTC
>PKYX01000470.1 GCA_003132825.1 Acidobacteriaceae bacterium | reverse complement strand
GGACTGAGCCAGATCAGCAATTTTCTGCCCGGCTGTGTTGCCTCATAGGAGGCGAGTCCTTCAAGAGTGCGGAGGGAAATCTGAACGCGATCCGCACCGCCATAGAATCCTTGCGATCTGCCAATGGTGCGCAGGCTGGACTGAGTGGAATTCAGAGANNTTGCCGCAGAAACTTCTCCACCTGTTGCCGCGCGGAGCCTAAGCTCTGGAACGAAGCGTTGACCGCATCGGCTAGCAAAATGGCCTGCTGCGGAAAATCAGCCGCTTTGCTAGTTGCGTCGACCGCGCGAAACGAGAGAATCGTCTGCGGCTGTTTGTCATCGAGAACGGTAAAGTCTTGTTGTTGCAAACCGCCCACAGGGTGGCCAGACTTGTCGGTCACCACCACGTCGAGCGTAATGCGGCGATCGGCGCCGGGCGCCAGCCCGGTCGTACCTTCGGCNNACTTGCCCCGGGGATACGTCCTTTTGTGCAAATCCTGGCAATGAAAAACAACAGAAGAGGGCGATCAAGACTTGGCAGAAAGCGCGCACGTTCACCTCCCTATCGATGCTCCCAATTTAGAACGACAAACATTGTATCAGCCGGTTCACGCGGACTCCGACGGCTGAAATCACATCTTCGCCCGGTTTTCGAGCGGTGTCTAAAGGATCGCGGTGGCGAGTAGTTTTTCGTAAATGCTTCGCAATCTTGTCCTCCGTGTATGTCTTGCGACCTACAAGACCGAACCATGCGACCGTCACCGTCGGCAGGGCGCGATAGGCTTCGAGCTCCCTCCCTGCGATGTCTAAAGTTCGGCCGCGAGTCGGCCGATGCAACAGACGGACGGACAACCGAACAGAAGATCTGGGTCGGTGGCTGGCACCATGAACTCCGAACCAAAGCATAAGAGAATTGCCGCCCTGCACGCAGAGATGGACGCTATCCATTTTGCAAACAGATTGTATTGGGACCAGAAAAGTCATAGTCGCGACGCTGACTCCGAGCATCAACAGCGGCAGAGCCGCTTAGAGGAAATCAGGAAGGAACTCTCAGAATTCGGCATGTAGCATCTGACGGTTCCGCCGGCCTTGGTCCACTTACTTGCACTGCAAAACCTCGGGCATTGATCGACCGCGGCAGTTCGTTGTTCTGCACCGAGCTCGCCGAAACGACAGTGCACTCCGATTGATGTGGGGAATTCCTACTCGGTCTTAGCCTCAGAGGATGTTTCTGCCAGCCTTCGCAACCGGTCAGTGACGTTCAGCAGAGCCCGGCCATCGTGATACGCCGCCTTCCAGATCCGTCCTTTGCCAGGATTAACGGGGACGCCATCGGGTCCGATCATTTCATACACTCCGTGAAATTCAGCATCGGTCTGGTAGTGCTGAATGAACTGCCATTGCCGCTGGAAAGCCTCGAAATACACATTGGTCTGCTGCCCGTACTTTTCGTGCATCAGCAGCAAGGAGTTGAGGCCCTCCATTTCCACCCACCACTCCTTCAGCTTGGATTCGGGCTTGCCGAAGGTTGTGCCCTCTTGAAAGAATCCGCCGTAGTTTTCGTCCCAGCCGTAAGCCAAGGCATGATCCACCAGCATCTTCGCCATGCGCTCTGTCCGTGGATCGTGGCCATGACCGAGAACATCTTCCGCCTCCAGCATGAGATAGGCGGTCTCAATGTCATGACCATAGGAATCGTGATCCGGAATGGGCCGCCAGTCATTGGTGAAGTACAAATTCATCACCCCAGGCGCTACGCAGATTTTGTCCCGCACGACCGAGAGCAACTCCTCCAGGCGCTGCCGCACCGTGTCGTCCTTCCACACTGCATAGAGCTGCGTAATCGATTCCAGCAGGTGGATGTGCGTGTTCATGGACTTGTAGCCAATGGGGAAACCGCCGAGGGGAATTTCCTGGATCTTGGCGGTATCCGGATCAGCCTGGACGACTTTGCCGGCACGCGTCAGCCATTCGAAATACCCACCGTTTGTCGCGTCGTGGGCGTGCTCGTCAATCCAGCGAAAGGCCTGTTGAGCAAGCTTGAGGGCCTTGGGGTCGTGGGTCGCCTGGTATGCCGCGGCGGCGCCATAGATGCCGAAGCTTTCTCCATAGAGTTCCTTGCCATCTGTATAGAAAGGCGTGATCTGCCCTTTGTCATCGAGACCCCAAAAGAATCCTCCATCTTGCTTGTCCCACAGCACATTGCTGAGAAACTCTACCCCGTGTTCTGCAATCGGCAGGTATTGCTTCTTGAGGTCGGGACGGCGCATGGCGACCTCGGCAGCGATCCAGGTCATGCGGCCCTGGAAAACCGAGAACTTCCCTTCGCTTCGGCCGGGTTGCCAATCGCGGGCAAAGGCGGAATGGAAACCGCCGTTCTCCTGGTCAATAGATCGCGGAAACCAGACATCGAGCACGTCCCGGTGCAACATGGCCTCGGTCTGGTCGGCGAGTTTCAGATAGTTGCCTCGGTTCGGTGCGACGTAGGCAGCTTTCGGGATGACCGCGGGCACCGATGCTGCCTCCTGCGACGCAGTCTTCAGGGAAATGGCGCACCCGAGTGCCAATACCACGATGATTCGCAGGGGAGACAGCAATCTCCGGCTCATCACGGGCCTCCTTGTCGGCCAAAGACTTGGCTGCTGGTTGGGAGCATTGTACCGTTGTTTCTCCCCGACTCTTCGAGTGCCGCCCCGAGGCGCCGGCCAACCCGAGATCATTTGGATCCGGGCACCGGTAGAAGCGTCGAATCCTGTACGCCCTTGCCCTCGACAATGGTGTAAATGCGAT
>PKYX01000127.1:11140-37038 GCA_003132825.1 Acidobacteriaceae bacterium | reverse complement strand
GCTCGGGCAATCCGAATAAGGTCTGCGGCGGGCGCCAGAGCTCCGGTAGGGTTGTTGGGATTGGCGACCGCGATGAACCGCGTCCGCGGATTGAGGCGCGCCAGCAGGTCCTCGGTAGGGAAGCGAAAGTTGTCGCCCGCCGGAACCGGGATGACCCGTGCCCCCGTGGCGGCGGCGTAAATCTCGTACATGGCGAAGGTCGGGACCCCGATCAAGGCCTCGTCACCCGGCTCCAGATAGGTCTCACAAATCAGGTGGATGGCTTCGTCGGTGCCATTGGTGAGCATGACCTCTGCCGGCTCGGTCCCCAGATGCGCCGCCACCACGCCCTCAAGCGGATCGCGCTCCGGATAGCGCGCCAGTTGTTCGCCGTCCACCTGGCGTAACCGCGCGAGCACTCGCGGCGAGCACCCCACCGTATTCTCGTTGAAATCCAGGCGCAGCCCTTCGCGATTCCCGAGCGGCGGGTGATAGGACTTCAACTGATAGACCGGTTCCCGGGCTTTAAGCATGCCGGCTCCTCGCTCGGATGGACTCCGTATGCGCCCTCAACCCTTCGGTCTCCGCCAGGCGCTCGATGGCCGGGGCTATCGTCCCGAGACCCCGCCGTGAGAGCTCTTGCACGGTGATCACCTTGACGAAGTCCGTGACGCTCAACCCGCCGCGAAAACGCGCTGCTCCTGCCGTGGGCAAAACGTGGTTCGGCCCCGAAGCGTAGTCCCCCGCCGCCTGCGGAGAATAGTCGCCCACAAACACCGAGCCGGCATGGTGGATGAGAGGCACATCTTGGGCTGCGACCGTAATATGTTCGGCGGCTATCTGATTCGCCCAGTCCAGGGCCTCGCGCCGCGATCGGGCGATCAAAATCGCGCCGTGACGGCGCAGGGATTCCAGGGCGAGGACATTTCCGAGCGATATGGCTTTCACCCNNGCGCAGTCGAACGACACCAGCTTTTTCGCTGCGGTCACGTACAGATTTCCCGGGCCGACGATTTTGTCGACGCCGGGAACGGTCTCGGTGCCATAGGCCAGTGCGGCAATCGCCTGCGCGCCGCCGACACGGTAAAACTCCCGCACGCCCAGCATGCCGGCCGCGGCCAGCACTTCGAGCCGGGGCTGGGGCGAGACCACGCGAATATTTTTTACTCCCGCAACCTGCGCCGGAATGACCGTCATCAGGACGGTCGAAACCAGGGGATACCTTCCGCCCGGCACATAGCATCCGACGGACTCGAGTGGACGCACCAGTTGGCCGAGCGAGACGCCAGCCCGCGTACGCTTCCACTCTTTCGGTTTCTGCCATTCCGCGAACCGACGAATATGGGCCGCAGCCTGCGCGAGCGCCCAGCGCAACTCGGGAGCAGCCGAATTCCAGGCCTTCTGCAGGCTCGCTTCCTCGATCCGCAAGCTCTGTCTCGCGTCCAGGCCGTCCCAGCGCTCGGCATAGCGGCGCAGCGCCCGGTCGCCGCGACGGCGTACGTCGTCGACGATCCGCCGTACCGCGGGCTCAACCTCGTCAAACTGCGCGCTGCGCTGCGCGATCTTCGCTGCTTGCGCGCTGGCGGCCGGGCCCGAAAGGACCTTCATTACATCACCACCTTGTTCAGCGGATACTCCACGATGCCCTGCGCCTTGGCTTCCTTCAGCCGCGGAATGACTTCCCACGCCGAGTGTTCCTCGATCACGGTGTTCACTGCGAGCCAACCCGGTTCGCTCAGGGTCGAAATGGTGGGCCGCTTCAGCGCTGGCAAGACCGCCAGCACCGCGTTGAGGTCCTCCTGGCGCACGTTGAGCATGAGGCCGACGCGTTCCTTGGCCTCCATGGCTCCGCGCAACATCAGCGCCAGATTTTCAATCTTGCGGCGCTTGCCGAGGTCCGCCCAAGCGGCTTTGTTCGCGATGATCTGGGTGTTCGATTCGAGCACGGTATCGAGGATGCGAAGGTGATTGGCGCGGAGCGAGCTGCCGGTCTCGGTGATCTCGACGATGGCATCAGCCAGCATGGGCGGCTTGACTTCGGTCGCCCCCCAGGAAAATTCCACTTTCACATCGACTCCGCGGCCGAGGAAGTAATTCCGGGTGACGTTTACCAATTCGGTGGCAATAATGCAGCCGGCTAGATCTTCGGCCCGCTGGTAGGAAGACGACTCGGGCGCAGCCAGGACCCACCGCACCTTGCCGCGACTCTGCTTGGCGTAAATCAGATCCGCGACCGTGACCACTTCGAGCCCGCTCTCGACCACCCAGTCGAATCCGGTGAGGCCCGCGTCGAGCGCGCCATGCTCGACGTAACGCGCCATCTCTTGGGCGCGGATCAGCAGGCACTCGATGTCAGGGTCGCCGGTCGTCGCGAAATAGGAACGTGAGTTCACCTGAATTTGCAAGCCCGCCTGGGCAAACAACTGCAGGGTGGCGTCCTGCAGACTGCCTTTTGGAATTCCGATGCGCATTTTCATCGCGCCATCTCCTTGGCGGTTGAATTCGGGACCGGAATCGTCCGGGTGAAGCAGGAGCGTGTGCCCTCGTGGCAAACCATGCCCCCGCCTTCGACCTCGACGCGGAAAAGCAGCGTGTCACGGTCACAGTCGGTGCCGGCGGAGACGACTTTCAGACGGTTGCCGGACGTCTCGCCCTTGGTCCAAATCTGATTGCGAGTACGGCTGTAAAAGGTGACGTAGCCGGCCCGCAGGGTGTGCTCGAAGGCCTCGCGGTTCATGAATCCGAGCATCAGCACTTCTCCGCTGCCGGCGTCCTGCACGATGGCCGGGGCCAAGCCGCGCATCTTTTCGAAATCAATGTCCGGTTGCGATTCTGGCGTCGACATCGGGTGCATTAGCTCCTTATCATTATCATTGTCCGGGGACAAACAAAAAGCCCGCTGAGTCTTGCGCCTCAGCGGGCCGGATCTCGTGGGTGCTCGACTAACTCAGTGACACACCCTCACCGGCGCGCTGGGCGCGTGGTGGTGATGGTGAGGATGGCGGCTAGTCTGCATGATTCAATGCCTACATTATGGGATGGGCGGGGGCCGTGTCAATGTCGGCATTTCCGTCATCACCCTCTCTTCGATGAGGGCCCGGGCGCTCCTGCGCTCGGTTAGAAAGTCGGCGCTTGGCCGGCGCAAGACGATCGCGGCGGGGTTCATGTAGAATCGATTCCGGCGAGTAGAGGCATTTGGCTGTCGCGCTGTTCTTGGTAACGATCGCGGCGGCACCCCGGGCATGCACCCGAGCGGGACGGCTCCCGATCAGCTGCCGGGACCAGCCACAGAGGTTACTCCCCAAAATTTCTAACTCCGAACCCTGGGCTGCGGCCCAGGGAAATTCGGGCAGGAGACAACGATGGTCAAGATCGCAAAGACAGCAGACCGCAAGAAGGTGATGGATACTTCGAAGAGCACCGATTGCCCGAAATGCGGCAAGGCGACCCGGATTGTAAAGCGGGTGAAAGATCGCGAACGGGGAATCCCCGGCGGGGTTTTTATTTCCTGTTCGGCGTGCGAATTTTACGAGAAGCTGTAGAGCAGCGGCGGGTGCCGCCGCCGAGGCCACGTCGATAGATCCGCCGTGCTAAGCCGATCGATTGGTTGTCCGGGATCATGTTGAAAGTGCCGGGGGGTTGTACAAGTGCAGTTCCATCCGGCTGAACCGAAGCCGGTGAAAATCCCCAAGGCGAGTCAAGGTACAGAGACCGCACTCGTTCCGTTTCACTCCCCCGCCTCGATCGCGCCTCAGCGCATGGCCAGGTCTTTCAGCGATGTTTTCCGGGTTTTGTGTTGCGGGGTAGCTCCGTCTGAAGTGAATATCCCTCGCGGTTCTAAGTGAACCTTGGACTGCACCCAAAGTCCTTCTTTGGGTCACCAAATCGGAAAACCGGGCAGAGACCCATCCGCCCACTTTCTTGCTAGTGGGGCGTGGCCGCGCTTTTCACCGCGACATAAACTCCTTCGTAGGCCCTGTCGCTCAGGTTTTCGACCCGATGCTGGAAGGGAGGAAACCAGCGGGCCTCGCCCGCCTTGGAATAGACTTCCTGGACTTTGCCGTTCTCGTCGGTGAACCTGAGATGCGCATCTGTGATGTTCACCACGACTCCCGCCGGATGGGAGTGCAACTTCGAGGTCTCGTGGGGACCATAGTTAATATGAACCACCTGCACGTGCGCATTTTCGAAATCGAGTTTGTAATGCGTGGGCTCGACTTTAGTGGGATCCTGCGCCGAGACCATAACCGCAGCCAGGCACACAAGCAGCATCGGTCCGACGAGTTTCGAAAACATGATTTGGACTCCTGAATGACAGCTGAATCAGGCTTCGAAGAAATCGAGACTTCGAACCAGGGTCTCTGATTGAGCTGGTGAATCGGCTTGATTGTACTCTGGCTGGCGGCGCGCTCGGTGGCACGTAAGGTCACACGCCCGCGGCTCCTGGCAAAAGGCCGATTGGTCCCATCTCCGAATGGTTGGGCTCGACTCGCTGCACTAGGTCTGACCTCCAGGCCTCCGGTTGTTGCAATTCGCGGTGTAGCACTGCCATTCAAGACGGTCGCGTTCTTGGCCCCTTCAGCGGCCTTGCTACAGCAACAACACGCATGACCCAGCAGCCTGCGACACCCGTTCGTCAGTCGACAGCGCCCGCCGGCCTGGTTTGTGGTGGGGAAGGAGGGAGCATTTTGCCGTCGCCAAACACGACCCTCTCAGCGGGTAGGTCGAGTGCGGCATCCGGCATGTGATTCGAATGTGCGGCTCCGGCGCGGCGAATCGACCAAGAGTCGCAAAGCGCGTCTGAGGCCGGTCTACTGGTTGTCATAGGGTCGCGGGGGTGAAGGCCGCGGAGACATCCGGAGAGCCATTGATCTGACTGAGAATCTCCCGCGCTTCTGCCCCGGGATCGGCGGCTGCGGTGATGGGGCGCCCCACGACGATGTGCGTCGCGCCGGCGGCAATGGCATCGGCTGGCGTCACGACCCGCGCCTGATCGCCGTGTCCGGTGCCGGCAGAACGCACCCCGGGAGTCACGATGGCGAACCGATCGCCCAATTCCCGGCGGAGTTCGGATGCCTCGAGGGCGGAGGCGACGACGCCGCGGCAACCATTGGCGATCGACAAAGCCGCTAGGCGCAAGACCTGATCGACGACCCCAGCCCGCACTCCCACTTTTTCCAGATCGGCATCTTCCATGCTGGTGAGAACCGTTACCGCCAGCACCAAAAGGTTCGGGTTCACCCCACGGGCCGCTTCGGTGGCTGCGCGCAGCATTTTGCCGCCGCCTGCAGCATGCACCGTCAACATGTCCACGCCGAGTCCAGAGGCTTCATGGACGGCGGCTGAAACCGTGTTGGGGATGTCGTGGTACTTCAGGTCGAGAAACACGCGCCGGCCGGAAACGACCAGGTCGCGAACCGCGCGAGGGCCTTCGGCGGTGTAAAGCTGCATGCCCACCTTGTAGGTGAAGGCGGAGTCGCCCACAGCCGCCACAATTTTCTGGGCGGCGGCCGTGGACGAGACATCCAACGCAACAATCAAACGCTCACGGGGATCGGGCATCCCTCAAGAGTCTAAATGGTCTGGGATTAGTTTTCTACCGGCCGGAGAACGGCAACGGTCTGGGGTTTGACCACATCCAGGCGCACGCGCTGCAGGCCCCAAGCCTTGAGGTCGAGCACCCGGGCGGCACTGTAGGAAAGGTCGATGATCCGGCCAGGGACAGCTGGACCGCGGTCGTTGATCCGCACCACGACTGCCCGCCCGTTGCGCAGGTTGGTAACCCGCACGTGGGTACCTAAGGGCAGGGAAGGATGGGCGGCGGTCAAGTCGAACATGTTATAGGGTTCGCCGCTGGCCGTCGGTCTCCCGTGGAAACTGGTGCCATACCACGAGGCCGTTCCAATTTGGTACGCTTTTGTTGGCGCCCGCTTTTGCGCGGGGGAAGCTGCTGGTTGCTGGGGGATCACCTTCTGAGGGTTTGCGGACTGTGAGCTGATCGGTCCCTGAGCTGCCCCCAGGCTAACCACCGATAGCAGAATTGCCAGTCCATGAGCTTTATGTCTACGCATTTGATACCTCCCAATCTCTCTAGTTCTCTCTAGCCGTTCCTCCCTACCACCCAGATTGCCTCAGGTTGCGAACTTGGGATCATGCTATGGGTCTCGATTGGGGCTGTCAATGCGGAATACCCCGTACAACTTAATCAAACAGTACCTGATTGCGAACGTAACTTATTGTGTATCTTAACTAATTAGCTATATGTAGCTGTTGCGATGGGTACTTAGTTGTTTATAGATATATAAATACTCAGGCCGACGAAAAGGATGTAATTCTTGCTAACGCTTTCTTTTCAATGGGTTGGCGCATAATTGCGAATTAACTGCGTGAATTCAATAGTTTGCGCTCGGATTGGCGCCAAACCAGGGTCGCACGAAAGTCGTAAGGCCACCAGTTTCGAGCGTCTCGACGGCCGGATTTTGCCTCAGGACGGAGTTTGCTATAGATTGCGAACAGGATGGAAACGCCTCCGGTTGTGCTCACCATCGCCGGCTTTGACCCCTCATCTGGAGCCGGGGTTACGGCGGACATAAAGACCATCGCCGCCCATGGTTGCTACGGGGTGGCTTGCATCACGGCCCTGACGGTGCAATCCAGTTCCGGAGTGCGGCGGGTGGAACCGGTCGAGGCGGATCTGGTGAGCGAAACCCTCGAGGAATTGGCCGGGGACCTTGAGTTGGGGGCAGTGCACATCGGCATGCTCGGAACCGGCAAGCTGGTTCGGGTGGTGGCTGATTTCTTGGCAGCCCATAAGCTGCCCGCGGTGGTTCTCGATCCCGTGCTCCGTTCTAGTTCCGGGACCGATCTTTTGGATCCTCCGGGGGTGCGGCTGCTGACCGAAAGGCTGCTGCCGCTCGCGACCGCCATCACCCCTAACCTCGACGAAGCCGCTCGGCTCACCGGGCTCGAGGTCACCAACCTCGAGCAGATGCGCGCCGCCGCAGCCCGGCTTCACGCCCTGGGGGCGGCCGCGGTGATTGTGACCGGGGGACATCTGGACCCGACGATTGAGCTGTTAAGCTTCCGCCGGGAAACTGGAATCGAACAGGAAACCTTCAAGGCAGCCCGACTCCGCTCCAGTTCCACGCACGGGACCGGATGCGCCTTCTCAACCGCCGTGGCCTGTCATCTGGCGGGTGGAAGGAGCCTTTCGGAGGCTGTGCTGCTGGCCAAGGCCTACGTATCCTCCGCCATCGCCAAGGCCTATCCGGTCGGCCACGGGACTGGCCCAGTGCACCATCTGTACCGCACCCAGCGAATACCGCGCGCCACCGCCACCGTGATTGCTGAACACTGAACCTGCAGGTATTAGGAATGCGGTTTTGCTCAGGGGAGCAAGATGAGGAAGTTCGGTGGGGAAAGCCAGCTAAGGGCCAGCGGGCGCCGCGGCTGCTCGACGTCTTTCGTCTTTACTTTCGAGCCGAACCGGTGGCCCGCAGAAGGATCGCGGCGACAAAAGCCGCAATAGCTGCGAGCAGCCACTCCATCCGCCAGAACTGAATCGCCTGGAAGTCGGCAAAATTCTGGACCGCATAAATGAAGCCCACGGAGATCGTTGCCAGCAAGCAGCCGAGGCCAATGAGAAAGGCCACGAGCGCCGGCACGGGAAGTCCTAGGGCTTGCTTTATATGGTGGAACTCAAAGTAACGAGTCCAGCTGAGCGGGCTCACGGGGGAGGGCATGACCCGAGGCGACCCACAAACGTAACAGAAGCGCGCGCCGACCATGAACTCCGAGCTACAGCCGTCGCAAGCTTCCACTATTTCCGGAGCTTCGGCCTGTGCCGCGGTCAGACGCTCGGCGACGGGTGGGCGCCAAAATTCGTGTTGGGTGTCGTGAATGACCTCAGACATTACAAACCTCTGGCCTGCATGGGCAAGCCAGTGACCAAAATGCGAATTCGACTAACGTATTGATATTCAGCGGGGTTATGAAACCTGCTCGCGGTCAGGGATCGGCCGGGCGGGCAAGAATTACTCCGTATCCCGGCAAAGATTATCGTGCAGCCAGTTCTCCTAGCAGTTGGAATGGCATTCGCGGCTGGTAACGGGGTAACTTTAGTGGTTCCTCGGGCGATCGACCCTGCATCAGTTAAACTGGACGCACAAACCCGCGAAAATACTTAGAAACCGTGACCCTCTCCGCCCGTTGGACAGCCCGTAGCGTTCTCGTGGTTTGCCTGGTTCTTGCTGCCTTGGTTGGCCCTCCCAGCTCTGCCCGAGGCGGCGGCTTGGGAATGCGGCCACCGGAGTCCTCCTTCCGCCCGCCCGACCCCTTGAATGCCCCGGCATTTGACCACTACTACAACCTGGACTATGACCAGGCGATTCAGGAGTTCGACCAGGTGCTGCACCGGCATCCGGACGATCCCTTTGCCTTGAATCATTTCATGACCGCGATCCTGATCCGTGAGCTCTACCGCATGGGGGCCCTGAATAGCGGAGAGTATTCGAACGACAATTTTATCGGCCAAGCGCACCGGCCCGCCGACCCCAGAGTGAAGGAGCAGATCAAGGGTCTGGTCGAACGAGCGGAGGATCTAGAGGAACGGGCACTGAAGTCAAATCCCAATAATATTGACGCCCTCTATGCGCGGGGGGCGACGCGGGCCGAGTTTTCCCTCTACACCGCGCTGATCGAACGAGCCTGGTTCTCCGCCTTGCGCAATGCCGTCGGAGCGCGTCACGATCACGAACGGGTGCTCGAGCTCAATCCGAACTATGTGGACGCCAAACTGGTCGTCGGAGCCCACTACTATGTTCTCGGGAGCCTGCCCTGGGGAGTGAAGATGGCGGTTTCCCTGGTGGGGCTGAGCGGGAGCAAGGATAAGGGAATTGAGTATCTCTACGATGTGGCCAAAGGCGGCGGCGAGAGCAGCACCGACGCCCAGGTCGTCCTGAGCGTATTCTTGCGGCGCGAGCACCGCTACGACGAAGCCTTGGGAATTATTCGCGGGCTGATACTCCTCTATCCGCACAGCATTCTGTTTGCTCTCGAGGAGGGAAACCTGTTGCGCGCGGCCGGCCGCGCCCCCGAGGCGGCAGCGGTCTATGGAAGAATTTGGCAGGCCGGGCGCGAAGGCCACTATGCCGGCCTGCACTATGAACTGGCCGCTTTGACCCTGGGCGATTTGCTTCGCGACC
The DNA here is from genome assembly GCA_003132825.1 of Acidobacteriaceae bacterium. Lineage (GTDB taxonomy): Bacteria > Acidobacteriota > Terriglobia > Terriglobales > Acidobacteriaceae > PALSA-270. Next base: position 27,856 of record PKYX01000127.1, on the reverse strand, counting down.
GGAAGGACTACGGCGGAGCGGCGGCGGCCTACGACGAGGTGGGCCAGGTGTCACAACCAGATCCGGAACTGCTCCAGAAGGCGGAACTAGGAGCTGGAGAGATGTATGACCTGCTCAAGAAGCGGGATCTTGCCATCAAGCGCTATCAAGCGGCGATCGGGCCCGGGGGAAGCGCGGCGCTCACGCAAACCGCGCGGGAACGCATCCAAGAGCCCTATCACGGTCCGCCATGATGGGGAGTAGTCCCGTATAGCACCCTTTCATTTCGGGCGACTAGAATGCTTCGGACCGGTCACGGCAGAGCGCGCCGGTTGCACAGCTTCTCGGGCGCGCTTCGTTGCATAGTCGAAATTGCGAGAAATCTAAGTCGACTTCCGAGATAAGAGGATTTCGAGGCTTCCAGCAGGTCCCAGATCGAGGAAGTTCCCCAGAATGACCTTAGGCAACAAGCAACGACACCGAACAGGACGCGTCGGCTGGCTACGCGCGACGGTATTGGGCGCGAACGACGGCATCCTTTCGACATCAAGTCTGGTGCTGGGCGTCGCAGCTGCGCATTCGACGCCCAGCAACGTATTGGTCGCAGGGGTCGCCGGCCTAGTGGCTGGGGCTATGTCGATGGCCGCCGGGGAGTACGTGTCGGTTCACTCCCAGGCCGACACCGAAAAGGCCGACCTCAGGCTAGAGCGCGCGGAAATCACAGCGGACGACCAGGGCGAACATAAAGAGCTGATGGCAATCTACGTCGCTCGCGGGCTCGATCCTTCGCTCGCGAAACAGGTCGCCGAGCAGCTGATGGCCCATGATGCGGTAGGCGCGCACGCGCGCGACGAACTCGGTATCTCCGAGACTCTCCGTGCGCGTCCGATCCAGGCTGCGTTGGCATCGGCGGCCAGTTTCGCGGTTGGAGCCGCCATACCGCTCTTGGTCACTGCCCTGGCACCGGCGGCGGGGCTGATCCCCCTGGTCTCCGGAACTTCACTGGTGTTCCTCGCTGTTCTGGGTGGATTGGCCGCACGCGTGGGTGGCGCAAGCGTAACCATGGGCGCAATGCGGGTCGCGTTCTGGGGTGCGCTGGCCATGGCGGTGACCGCGGGCGTCGGGTCGTTGTTCGGAGCAGTCGCGCCAGTGTAGGACTGTATGCCGAACGAGTCGAGGTCGGTGTCATGCCGCGCTGCCTTGCAGCCCGAACCGTTGCACTCGGTTTGAGCCTGGGGAAATGGGTAGGCCGTTCTTAGAACCGTTTTGACCGGCACTGTGTTTCCCGTCCGCAGCGTCCGACGGGCAGTCATCGTTGAGTGTCGGAAATCCCCAGGTTCGGACCTTCCCGACCGCGGTACCGTACCCTATCCCGAACCCACGCTGCAGCCGGACTCCCAAAGGGCTCGGCTTCTTTCCATACCCGACGCCCACGCTACCGCCGCGCCCCCCGACCCTGATACTGCCCAGCCGTCTCCCGGCGAAGTTTAAGAGCGCGCGCGTGGGGCCACGATCAGACCCCGGCGGTGCTGGCCCGGCCCGAGAACCATGCGAATGCCAGTCGTTACCTTCGTTACCTTCCAAGTTCTTGGATCTGCCGATGAGCCAAACGGCAGGCTTCATCGCGGCCACCCGCGGTTTCTTGTAATTGTGAGCAACAGTGAACATCTTTCGTGATCACGAATCTGCCAAGATAAGGATTCAAATGTATGTTTTAAACATGTGTTTATGCCCCCAGTGAAATCGGTTCGAAGGCGAAAACGGAGACGGTCCGAACCGGTGGCCACTGCTTCAACGCGGGAGAAGTTGGTCGAAGCCGCCGGTCACGTCTTCGCCGAGCACGGCTATCAGGCGACCACGGTGCGGGAAATCGTCAAGCGCTCGGGCGCCAATATCGCAGCGGTCAACTATCATTTCGGCGACAAACTGGGTCTGTACACCGAAGTTCTGCAGCAATCAGTGCGGGCGGCGCGTGTGGATGCAATCCACAGCGCACTTGATCAGGATGCACTTCCGGAAGACATCTTGCGGGCGGTCATCAAGGCTCGCCTAGAAAGCGTGACCCGACCACACCTGCAGGACTGGCACTTCCGAATCATCGTGCACGAACTGCTGCAGCCCACGCCGGTACTGTCGCGAGTCGTCAACGAAGTGTCCCGGCCGATTTACCAGCGACTCCTCGAACTGATCGGAAGAATCATCGATTTGCCTCCGAAGGATGAGAAGACCCGGCTATGCGCCCACAGCGTCATGGGACAAATTCTTGTTTATGTTCTGGCGGGTCCACTGCTGACTCGGCTGTGGCCGGAGTTAGAGATGACGCCTCAGCAAGTGGACCGGATCGCTGAGCATATCTGGGACTTTTCGCTGGCATATCTTCGACAAGGAAATTCTGCGGGTCGGCAAGCTCCCGTGCCGAGCAAGCGAGGTGGGAAATGGCGGAACAGCCAGTGATCGAGAAACCTCTAGAGCCTCCGAAGCAAGATCAACCGCAACCAGAACCCCGGCCAAATCCACAACCTGCGCCTGCGCTGGGAAACGTGTCGGGAGTGGTCCGGCAGTTGAAGCAAGAACGGGAACGAGCACAGAAGGACGTCAAGAGTCTGGATGCAGCCATTGCGGCTTTGGGAAGTCTGGGCTCCAATTCGCAGCCGCCCCAAGAAAATTCGCAATCTGCTCCTGTGGCCGTGAACCCCCCGCAGCCAACTTCGCCGCCTGCTGCGACGAAAGCGCAGACACCCCCACCACAGCCGCAAGCAAAACCGCCAGCTGCGCCTGTGGCGGCGAAGCCGCCCCGCTCGATGGCCCGTCGCCTGCTTGTTCCGTTGGTTGTCATTCTGGTTCTTGCCGCCGTTGGGTTCGGTGTTTGGAAGGTGTTTTTCTCCGCCCCGCCGATACCGGCAAACATCGTGCAGCTCAGCGGTCGAATCGAAGGGGACGACTCGGCGGTGTCCCCCAAGGCGAGCGGCCGCATTCTCGAAATCCGAGTGCGCGAGGGAGACAGCGTATCGACGGGAGACATCATCGCGGTGCTCGACGACGAGCAATTGAGGGCACGCGTCGAGCAAGCGCGCGCCGAGCTTCAGCAAGCGGAAGCTAAGGCCGGGTCCGCACGAGACCAGATCTCGGTGCTCGAGGAACAATTACGGCAAGAAGAGGAGAACGTGGCTCAGCAAGAAGCCGCCCGCAATATTGCACAGTTTGATAAAGAGGCCTACACGCGATTGGCACAATCGGGAGCCGTATCCGAGCGTCAAGGAAAACAGGCGGTGGCAACCGCGGACCAACAGGCGGCTGCTGTGGCCGGTGCCAAGCGCCGCGTAGCCGGAGTGAACATGCAGCTTGCGCAACAACAGGCAGCGATTGCCGACGCGATGGCGACGGTTGGTCAGGCCCAGGCGCAGCTCACTGAGGCGCGGGAAAATCGCCAGGATCTGACCGTGAAGGCTCCCTTTGACGGAACGGTGGTCACGCGCGTGGCAGAGCCGGGGGAGATGATTACCGCCGGAACCCCGGTCATCACTCTGTTGGATCTCAGCAAGGTGTACCTGCGAGGTTTTGTTCCCGAGGGGCAGATCGGCAAGATCAAAGCCGGCCAGGCGGCACGCGTGTATCTTGATTCGAATCCCACGCAGCCCATCGAAGCATACGTTTCACGCATTGACCCGCAAGCCACGTTCACTCCCGAGAACACCTATTTCCGTGACGACCGGGTCAAACAGGTGGTCGGGGTAAAGCTCGAACTGAAAGCAGCGCTGGGATACGCCAAACCGGGGATGCCGGCGGACGGGGAAATCCTAGCGGCGGGCGATCGCTGGCCGGAAGAAAAGCGCAAATGACGACCGCGACTTCCACTCCGTTAACCTTCAGAAGTGGCTCCAATGGTTCGGAAGCGACGGCCATTCGAATCACCGGGCTGTGGAAGCGCTACGGCCCGCTCGAAGCCGTGCGCGGAATTAGTTTTGAGGTTGGCCAAGGCCAGATCTTCGGCTTGATCGGCCCCGATGGTGCGGGAAAGACTTCGACCTTCCAGATCCTCGCCGGGGTCATGGAAGCGAGCGCGGGATCGGCCGAGATTTTTGGCCGGCCCGCCCGCGAGGCACGCTCCCAGACAGGCTATCTGAGTCAAGCATTCAGCTTGTACCCCGATCTTACGGTTTCGGAAAACATCCGCTACGTCGGAGATTTGCGCCGGGTTGCATCCGACGACATCGTGAAGCGTGGCCTCCACTATCTGCAAATGTTCGACATGGATCGCTTCTCCAACCGGCTGGCCGGCCAGCTAAGCGGCGGAATGAAGCAGAAACTTTCGCTGGCTTGTGCTTTGGTGCCTCAACCGCGGGTGCTCGTGCTCGATGAGCCTACAACCGGCGTGGACCCAGTATCGCGGCGCGAGTTTTGGGACGCCCTGGCGCATCTGGCTGCCGATGGCTTATCCATCCTGATCTCGACGCCGTACCTGGATGAGGCCGAGAGGTGCAATCGGATCGCGCTCATCCACAAAGGCGAGATCCGGCAAATCGGCACGTCGGCCGAATTACGAGAAAGTCTGGGCGCCAAGCGGCTGGAAGTCCGCGTCGACGACTTGAGCAAAGCGGAGCGCCTGCTGTCAGAGGTGTCCGGTCCGCAGCAAGACATCATGGATGTGGAGCGTTTTGGTGACCGCCTGGATGTCCTGGCGCATGATCCGGGGAAAGCGCGCCGACTGGTTGCGGACCTGAGCAGCAAAGCCGGCCTGCAGGTTAGCGACGTTCGCATCGATGAGCCGACTCTCGAGAACGTGTTCGTTGCCAGCCTGCGAGCTCTGGGTGAGGACTCGAAGGAGTTACCGTTTCCCGGGCGCCATGACCACTCGAACCTGCGCGGCCAAACTGCGATCGGAGCGGACAATCTGACGAAACAGTTCGGTGCGTTCACCGCGGTGAAGAACGTGACCCTTGAAATCCGTTACGGAGAAATCTACGGCCTGCTGGGCGCCAACGGGGCTGGCAAGACAACCACGATCCGGATGTTATGCGGACTGCTGGAGGCCACAAGCGGAGGCATGCGGCTGGCCGGCAAGCAAGGCAACCTCCGCTCGCAAAGCATTCGCCAGCAGATCGGTTACATGTCGCAGAAGTTCTCACTCTACAACGATATGACCATCCGAGAAAATCTCAGCTTTTTCGCGGGCGTTTATGGCGTGCCCGAGAAAGAGCGCGACGAGAAGATCCGCTGGGTGCTGTCGTTCTCGGGGCTCGGAGGCAAGGAAGACCAGATCACTGGCAGCCTGCCTGGAGGCTGGAAGCAGCGCGTTGCCTTCGGCGCCGCCATCATGCACGAACCGAGCGTGCTCTTCCTCGATGAGCCGACCTCTGGGGTTGATCCTCTGGCGCGGCGAGCTTTCTGGGTGATGATCAACCGCTTGGCAGATGCGGGCACAGCGATTCTTGTGACTACGCACTACCTCGAAGAGTCCGAACAATGTAACCGCTTGGGATTCATGGCCGGCGGAGAACTTGTGGCGGAAGGAACTCCGAGCGGCATCAAGAGCGCACAAACCGGCCATTTGCTTGAATTCATCGTCGATCAACCGCAACGCGCCGCCGACCTCCTCAAGAGCGACAGCGAGCGTTGGCGAGTCTCCCGCTTCGGCGATCGGCTTCATGTCGTCACCGATGAAGATGTTGAGGCAGGCCAGCGAACCACGACAGAGAAGCTCGAGAGCAATGGAATCCGGATCATCAGCGCCCGCGAAGAACCCTTTTCCCTCGAAGACGTATTCATCAACGTGATAGAAAAAGCGCGCCAGCAGGGAAAGGTTACAGCGGAAGAGTAAGGAGCGCATACGATGAGACGTGTAGTTGCGCAAGCCCGCAAAGAGCTGACTCAGATCCGTCGTGACTGGCGGACGCTGGCTCTCGCCCTGGTGCTTCCGCTGGTTTTGTTGCTTCTGATGAGTGTGGGTCTTTCCCTGACGGTAAACAATCTGCCGGTCATCGTGCAGGACTTTGATGATTCACCCGCTTCGCGTGATTTTGTGGACGCGATTCGCGCTTCCATTACTCTCCATGTCGTGTCCTGGCCGATCGATCGACGACCGGAACAGGCCCTTAGCTCAAATACGGCTCGGGCCGCCGTGATCATACCAGTGCATTTCGGAAGGGACATGGCGCGAGGAGCCAACTCACCTGTGCAATTGCTGGTGGACGCCTCTGACGCCAATACCGCAAAGCTCATGGCGGGGTACGGCAATGAGATTGCCCGTGCGTACAATCAAGGTGTCGCTGGCACCCAGAACGCCGCACCGGTCCAAACGGCGATCCGCCTCTGGTACAACCCAGGACTATCCGCCAAGAAATTTTACGGTCCTGGAATTTTCGTGCTGGGACTTTCGATGTTCCCCCCTCTGCTGGCCGCTCTCGCCATGGCAAAGGAGTCGGAACAGAAGACAATTCTCCAAGTTTATGTCTCCAGCATCTCAGCGCACGAATTCCTGCTGGGAAAGATTCTTGCCTTCATGGTAGTCGCGCTCGCCGAGTGCGTGCTCATGCTGGTCCTTCTGTTTACATACTTTGGTTTGGCGCTGGCGGGCGACCCAACCCCCTTCATCGTCGCAACCGTTCTCTACACATTCTGCGTGGCGGCCTTCGGGACGATGGTGGGAGCGACGATTCCGAGCCAGGTCGCCGCCATGCAAGTGGTTGCCCTCGGCGGCTTTCTGTTGGTGTTTCTGCTCTCCGGCCTGATTTTTCCAATCGAGAACATCCCTGCCGGACTGCGTTGGATCTCGAATTTCATCTGGGGCCGCTACTACATCGAGGTCGTGCGAGACGCGCTGCTGCAAGGCGGCGGCTGGCCCGCCGTTTGGTGGAAGGTCACGATCATCGGCATCATCGGGTCAGTTTTCTACGGGATGGGGTGGTACAGCATGCGCCGCATGCAGCTCAAAGCGTAATCGAATGACGAATCCCTTACAAAACGTTCTTAATCATCGGGTCCGCGCACTCGTTCGCAAAGAGTTCAACCAGATCCGGCGCGACCGCCGTCTCATGATTTCGTTGATTCTTCCTCCTATCTTGCAACTGACGCTGTTTGGCTTCGCGCTGAGCGCGGCGGTGTCCAATGTTCGCCTTGGTGTCGTCGACGAGAGCCAAACTCCGGAGAGTCGGGAGTTGGTAGCGGCCCTCACCGAGAGCAAAAGCTTCCGCCTCGGAGGCTACTACTTTTCGGTGGGCCAACTAGGGAGTGCAATTAGTCAGGCCCGCTTGGATGCAGGCGTGGTCATCCCCTACGACTATGTCCGGGATCTGCGTCGGGGACATTCAACCACGGTGCAGTTCCTGCTGAACGCCACGAACGCCAATACCGCCACCATCAGTCAAGCCTATGCGGAGGGCATAGTTCAAACTTACACCGCAGGGCTGCAGAGCCAAGGCATTCATGCCAGTCTTCGGCAGGTGGCCGCATCCGAGATAAGCCGCCGAGGACAAGTGCAGCTCATGCCGGCTTTCTTGTATAACCCCGGCCTGGTCGACTCCTGGTTCATTGCGACCGGTGTTTTCGGTCTCTTGCTAATCCTGAACAGTTCATTGGTTGCATCCGCGGCAATGGTCAAGGAACGAGAAGCCGGGACGATGGAGCAACTACTGATGTCCCCGGCAAGCACCTCTGAAATCATAGTCGCCAAGATCGTGCCCCTGTTTGCCTTGCTCTGCATAATGATGCTGCTGGCTCTCGCGGTACTCAAGCTCGTATTCCACATCCCGTTTCATGGCAGCTTGCCCTACGTCCTGTTTGGCGGGATGCTGTGTATTTTGTCCGGGATCAGTCTGGGCACTGTCATTGCGACTTTCAGCAAGTCGGCGCAGCAGGCGCAGCTCACTGCTTTTTTCATCAACCCCCCCCTGTCCTCTCTGTCGGGAGCTCTCAATCCGGTCGAAGCAATGCCGCGGTGGATGCAGCCGGTGACGATCGTCAATCCCATTCATCATTTCGCGACCATCGTTCGTGGCGGCATGCTCAAAGGAAGCGGGTTTGTTGCTCTTTGGCCCAATTTCTTGGGGTTGTTGATTTTTACCTTCGTCTTGGTTTCGCTCAGCATCTGGCGATTCCGCAAGCAACTTAGTTAAGAACGGAAAGGCACGGTCCACTGCCCATGAGGAAGAGCAAACTGACGACACGACCCGGACCACTGAAGTCGAGTGCCACGTTGATCCTGCTCAGCATGTGCATTACCGTCGGCGATGCATCGGCTCAGGCGCCGTCACCAGGGCAATCCCAAGGCACGCAAGCGACTGCACTGCCTCTGTCGGGGCGAAACGCCCAGAGCGGTTCGGTGACGGCCACGCAGTCATCCACCCCGGGGGCAGCGAGCACCGTCAACACTCTCACTCCCACGATTCAAGTGCAGGGCGCTTACTCCGGAAGCACGGCGGGTTTTTCCAACCGGCCGTTTTCCGGCAAGCTGTCTTTGCGAGAAGCCATCGAACGTGGGCTCGAGTACAATCTGGGGGCGATAGGACTCGACCAGGCCGTACGTCAGGCGCATGGGCAAACGCGGGTGGCACGCAGCCTACTACTGCCCAACCTCACCGGTGACCTGGCCGAAACCGTCGAGCAGATCGATCTGGCAGCTTCAGGATTCCGCTTTAAGATTCCAGGATTCGCTATACCAAGTATCGTGGGACCATTCAATTACTTTGATTTGCGGGCCCGCCTCTCGCAAACCGTAGTGGATCTCACCGCCTGGAAAAACTACAAATCAGCCAGCGAAAGCTTGCGTGCCGACCAACTCTCGGCTCAAGATTCTCGCGATCTCGTGGTACTGGCCGTCGGGGGCGCCTATCTTGAGATCCTCGCCGACAAAGCAAGAGTGCAATCCGCTCTTGCGCAGCTGGACACAGCCAACGCCCTCTACCAACAAGCATCCCAGCAACGAGCAGCAGGCATAGTGGCCCAAGTGGATGTCGACCGCAGTCAGGTGCAAGCCCTGATCCAACAGCAGCGGGTGACCTCACTGCAGAACGATCTTGCCAAGCAAAAAATCAATCTGGCGCGGATGACGGGTTTGCCGCCAAACGATCAGTATGACCTTTCCGATGACGTCCCTTTCTCGGCTGCGCCGCCTATGACCGTGGAAGAGGCTCTGCGACAGGCGCTCGATCAACGCTCGGATCTAAAGGCAGCAGTGGCTCAGGTCCGGGCCGCCGATCTCGCGCGATCGGGCGCGCGCTCTGAACGGCTGCCTTCGCTCGCGGTGAACGCCGATTATGGAGTGATCGGAACCAATCCGTCCCAATCTCACGGTACATTCTCGGTCACGGGAACACTACGGTTCCCCATCTGGGAGGGCGGCCGGACCGAGGGGAATATTGAGCAGGCCGATGCCAGCTTAACCCAAAGGCGCGCCGAACTCGAAGATCTCAAGCTGCAGGTAGAGAGTGAAATCCGGAAGGTTTATCTCGACCTACGCGCGGCAGCCAGCGAAGTGGAAGTGGCGCAGAAGAATGTGCAGGTCGCAAAGGAAACTCTTGATCTCACGCGGCAGCGTGTGGAGGCGGGCGTGGCCGACAGCGTAGAACTGGTTCAATCGCAGGAATCGTTGGCGGGCGCGGAGCTTGACTATATCAACAGCGTGTTCGCCCACAACGTCGCGAAACTAGGCCTGGCTCGCGCTATGGGTGGCGCAGCCGAAAACTTGCCGAAGGTCCTAAGCGCACCGTGAAGCCCGCAGCGGATGCTCGGACCATGTTTCGGGGCAAGTTCCTAGGTCCTAGCTGGGCTGTCTCAGATCGGCGCCGCCTGCTGCTCGGCGTCCGACAACCAGCGACTTGTCGAGCATGAGCTACGCCCGCCCGCCGGATTTTCCCCCGGCGCTCACAAAATGGTCGATCGCACGGTACAGCTGAACCAAGGCAGGAGCTGCGACGCCGCTCTTGTCGAGTAGCGCCCGGCAGTCGTTGGCCAGCGCCTGCGTCTCCCCCGCTGCCGACCTCGCGTGGCGGCCGAAGACATAATCCGCCATCGGGGTCGAGAAGAATCGGCCCCAATACGAAGCAGCCACCGACCGCGGCATCCAGTTGAATAGCACTTGGAGCGAGAACGGGCGAAGCGGATATCCGAGCTCACGCACGGCTTGAAATCCCTCGCAAACTCCATCGACCATCAGTCGCAAAACCGACCGATCGCGGGACAGCCGATCGCAATCGCCTCCCTCGAGATAGATCGCAGCGCAGACGGCCGTCTCGAAGAAAGCATGCGCCTTGAGCCATGCATCCATGTGGCGCTCGATGCGAGTGGGGAAGCCGGCTGCCCGAAGAGCTGCGACCAGCGTGGTCAGTCGGGGCGTTTTTTCTCCGTGGAACTCGCCGACGGTTGTCGGCTGTTGAACGATCATCGCGTAGCGCAAAGTCGGGCCCTCAAGCGCGCCACCGGCCCCGGGGAAGCCCAGTAGGACTCGCTCCGGACGCAACGCATTCCCGAGGTCGGTTGCGCCCAGAGGATTATTGAGCATGAAGAGCATCGTCGGAATCTGACGATTGGCTTTCAACTCCGGGATCACGCCTGCCAGTTGATCTCTTCGGACCGAAATCAATGCCATGTCATAGACCGCTTCGGGAGCTAACCGGCCGATGGTGGCTACGGGAATGGCCAATTGCGATCCATTGATCATGTTCTCGAGCAGGAGACCATGACGCTCGATCTGGTCGCGCCTCTGAGCACGGGCCAGAACAGTTACGCGGTGTCCCGCCTCTTGCAGCCGGGCGGCATAGAGAGTGCCGATGACTCCCGCTCCATAGACCAGAATGTCCATTCACTTCTTCCGCGACCATTATCCGCCGAGGTGTAGGTCGATGTGTCATTCGGTCTGCATAGCGAACTCGGCGGGCGATTCGGCGGGGAATGAGGCGGCGGTCTTGGCCTTGAGTAGCGGCCGTTCGGGCATGCATTCGCGCCGCACGGAGCGGTCCCGGTTGGCATTCACCCTGATTCTTGGGGCCGGGGTGGCCCCTACCCTGGCCCGGCGCGGGCCCATCCTGGCAAAAAACGGCCAATTAAGAGGGAACCATGGCGCGCAATTCGGCGTATCCTAGCAAGTGCGGAGGCTCAGCATGTACTGCAACTACTGCGGAAAAGTGATTCAAGACGACGCCGTGCATTGCGCTTATTGCGGCACACGGGCGGGTGGATCGATGGCCCGCAAGCGTCTCATGCGTCCTCGAGCCGATCGCAAGATCGCCGGTGTGTGCGCGGGGTTTGCGGAGTACTTCGATCTCGATGTCTCGCTGGTGCGAGTGGTCTGGCTTGTGATCCTGGTGATGGGGGGAGTCGGACTGCTGCCCTACATTGTCGCCTGGATTGTGATGCCGGAAGAGCCTCTGGCGCTTCCCGCTCCGGCTGCCCAACAGGCGCCGAACCCGTAGCTTTCGCCATCCGGCTTGGGCGTTCCCCGGACGGCGTTGGCGCTTCCGCCGATCGCCAGGATTCGATCTCCCCATGATTCGCCTGAAGAGTGCTGACGCGGAAATTGCCTGCGAAGTGTTGGGAGACGGCCCTCCGGTGGTCTTGCTGCATCCTTTCCCCGCCAGTCATCGATTGTGGTTGCCGGCAGCCCAGGCGTTGGCCTCGCGCTACCGCGTGATTCTGCCCGATCTGCGCGGGCATGGTGCCTCCGAGGTGGGCGAAGGTCCGGCCACGATGAAAAAACATGCCGCGGACCTGGCGCTCCTGCTGGACCACGAGGAAGTGGGACGTGCGCCCCTGGTGGGGGTTTCGATCGGGGGCTACGTCATTTTTGAATTCTGGCGGCGCTATCCCGGGCGGATTGCAGCTCTTGTTTTGTGTAATACGAAGGCGCAGGCGGATACTCCGGAAGCGCGGGCCGGCCGCCTGCAGGCCGCGGCCGAGGTCACCGAACGCGGCACGGAACCGTTTTTTGAGAGCATGATTCCGAAGTTCTTCGGCCAAACCACCCGCGACACGCGGCCCGACCTGGTCGAGGGGGCTCTGCGCATGATGCGCCAGATGTCCGCCGAGAATCTGGCTCTGGTGCAGCGCGGCATGGCGGAACGGCCGGATTCGGTCGGATTGCTCGACGAGATCAACGTACCCACCCTGATCGTGACCGGCGACGAAGATATTCTCACCGGCCCTCGGGAAGCGGAATTGATGCGGCAGCATATCGCGGGCAGCCGGCTAGCCGTGATTCCGCGGGCGGGGCACTACTCTCCATGGGAGCAGCCCGGGGAACTGGGTCCGCTGCTGCGGCAGTTCCTGGATTCGGTGCATGGGGCCTAGCCCGGCCCGGTTCGGGCGACACTGAGGCGCCGGGCTTCGGACTGTCCTTTTTGTTGCTGGTACAATTCTCCCGCCATGATTGATACCTCACTGGTGCCAGAAAAGACGGTGGCCAACGCCAAAGGCGATGGGCCGACGCTCGAAATCAGCGGGTCGGCGAGCCGGGTTTTTCTGCTGACTCTCAACATCACGAACATCATCGAACAGGAAGCTCTCGATCTGAGCATCTACGGTTCGGGGGACGGCGCGGCCTGGGGCGCAAAACCCCTGGCGTCATTTCCGCAAAAGTTCTATCGCGGGCAGCATCCCGTGCTGCTCGACCTGAGCGGGCAGGCGGAGGTGAAGTTCGTGCGCGCGCACTGGGAGGTCAACCGCTGGGGGCGCGGCACCGAGGTCCCGATGTTCGAGTTTCAGCTGACCATCAAGGAAGTGCCGCCGGAAATTCTGAAAGAAGCCACCTCCGACGCTAAAGCGCTAGCCTAAGCATCATTTCTGATGGATGGTGGATTGAACTTCTCCGCGGACGATCTTCGCACGACCTGCTCGTACCAGAGTCGGTGATGGGTTCTTGCCCAGGTGGCGGTGACTTCTCCGCGAATGATCGAAGTGAAGCCGCCGCGGACCATGGCGGTGCCCATGTAGACATGAATGATGAAGCCGCCAATGGTCGCCAGCGCCGCGACCACGTGTACCGTAACCGCCGTGTAGCGCAGCCAACGCAAACTCCACGGAATGGATTCCACGAACCACAACCCCAACCCTGATATCACCAGCAGGATCACGCCATAAAACATCAGCCAAAAGTACAATTTCTGGCCGTAGTTGAACCGGCCGACGGGCGGTAGCTTTTCATCCTCGTTTTCGATGTAGTACTTCATCGCCTTCGACCAGCGACGGTCCGCGTCGGTCGTTAGCATGTCGCCGCGCCACATCTTGTACATCCAGAAAGTTGAGATCGCGAATCCCATGCCGAGCCAGGGATGCCAGAAGCGGGCCGTGGGGGCGCCGCCAACCAGGGTGGCTAGCCAGTACATATAAGGAGACCAGAAGGCTAGGCCCGTGATCAGGCAATAGACGTAAGAGAACGAGGCGAGCCAGTGATGAACGCGCTCACTGAGCGTGTAGCGCAGAATGCGGCCCCCCGTTTCGCCCGCGGATCCTCCAGAGGAAATGACACGCGAGGTGCTCACGGCTGGCCTCCGTCCTCAGGCTTCGGGCCGTCTGGCTTCGAGGCGTCGATTTGCTTCGGTCCGAAGCGCAGGTAGTGCAGGGTCACGCCGACGATGCCACCCAGCATGGCGAGATTTCCAATCCACTTTGCCGGTCCTTTCCAAAAGCGGACGACCCACGGAATGTGCGGATCCTTCGGCAACCCGCCATACGCCTCGGGATTCGTCACATCGTGGAGCACATAGATGACGCCCGTTCCGCCTACGCCCGCCGGATCGTAAACTCCCGCTTTCTCGATCCCATAGTTCTCGCGCAGCTGCTGGGCACGAGTCTCCGCCAGATCCTTCATGTCGTCCTTGGTTCCGAAGTGGAGGCAGCCGGTGGGGCAGGACTTGATGCACGCCGGCTCCAGTCCCTCGCTCACCCGGTCGACGCAAAGCGTGCACTTGAACATCTTCTTGGTCGTCGGGTTGAACTTCGGAATATCGAACGGGCACCCGCTGACGCAATATCCGCAGCCAATACAATTCGCCTGCTGAAAATCCACGATGCCGTTGGTATATTGCACGATGGCGCCGTCCGCGGGGCAGGCCGCCAGACAACCTGGATCGGCGCAGTGCATGCACTGGTCTTTGCGCATGAGCAGCGTGATGCTGCCGTCTTCCTGCTCGTGCTCGTTGAACTTGATCAAGTTCCAGTAGTTCCATGCCGTTTCGGGCATCGTCTGGTAGCTGTTGTCGAACACGGTGTCGGTGAAGGTATAGCCGTTCCACTCCAGGCAGGCTACTTCACAGGCTTTGCAGCCGATGCACGTCGTGGTGTCGATCAGCTTGCAGACCTGGTAGTCGCGCTCCACGTCCTCGCCCGGAGCGGGCCCAGAATGGCCGGAAATTCTGCGGATTGCTAACGTTGCTTGGCTCATACGTTTGCCCTATGCCTTTTCCAGCTTCACCAGAAAGCCCTTGAATTCGGGCGTGTATGCGTTCGGATCCACCACCGTCGGCGTGAGGCGGTTGAGGATGGTCCTCGCGTCCCTGCCGGCGTCTTCCTGAATGCCCCGATAACCCTGGTGGATCGGAATGCCAATTTGGTAGATCTTCTTGCCGTCGATCATCATCGGCTTGATGCGTTTGGTGACGAACGCTTTGGCCACGTAATAGCTGCGCGCGCTGGTGACCTTCACTTTGTCGTTTCCCTTGATGCCCAACTCGGCCGCCAATTCGACCGGAATCTCGACGAACGGTTCTGGAATCAGCTGCACGTTCATCTGGTTGTTCTTGGTCCAATAGTGGTAGTGCTCGGTAAGCCTGTAGGTGGTGCAGATGATGTTGAATCCGTCGCCCGGGCTGGCGTATTTATCCGCTGCCGTCTTGAACTTCTTGACTACGGGATTATTCGACTGGTTCGGGTGCAACAAGTTTTGCACCGGACTCTCGATCGGCTCGTAGTGCTCGGGGAAGGGTCCATCGGCGAAAGCGCCCAAGGGCGCAAATATCCTGCCCACTCCTTCGGCGTTCATGATGAACGGTCCCATGTGATCTTTCGGGTTGGAGTCCGGCTTAAAGTCGGGCACATCGTTTCCCACCCAGAGTTGCGTGGATTCGTTCCACCACACCTGCTTTCGCGCAGCGTCCCAGGGCTTTCCCGAAGGATCGCAGGATGCGCGGTTGTATAAGACGCGCCGATTCGCCGGCCACGACCACGCCCAGTTCTGGTAAATACCCTGGCCGGAGGGATCTTCCGTGCCGCGACGCGCGAGCTGGTTTCCCGCCTCGGTCCAGCATCCGGAATAAATCCAGTTTCCGCAAGAAGTTGTGCCGTCCTCTTTCAGCCAGGCGAATCCCGGCAATTGCTGGCCGCGCTTGATCGTCACTTGCGTTTTTGGATCAGTGAGGTCCGCGAGAGCCTTGCCGTTCAACTCCTTGGCCAAATCGCCGAGCGCGGGATGCTGGGCATCGGTGTAAGACCAGGTCAGATTCAGGATCGGATCCGGGAACTTGCCACTTTCCGTCTGGTAGAGATCGCGCACCCGGAGAAAGATCTGCGCCACAATGTCCTGATCCAGGCGACACTCGCCTGGAGGCGGAACTGCGGCGTTCTTCCACTGGAGCCAGCGCGCCGAGTTGGTCATCGACCCATCTTTCTCGGCGAAGCCGGCACAGGCCAGGCGATAAACCGTCGTGTTAATGGTCTTCATTTCCTCAGGAGTGATGCCCGGGGACTTCCAGAACTCGCTGGTCTCGTCGGCATAAATCTCACCCACCACGAGCCACTCGGCTTTCTTGAGCGCGTCGATGTTTTTTTGCGAGTTCGGCCCAATGGCTACGCCGTTCATGCCGAAGGCGAACATCCCTTTCACCGAACCGCGATACATGTTGTCCCAGATCTGGGTCCAGGAATAGTTCCGATCCACCTTGGGCATGTAATGGAAAGCGAAGTCGTTTTCTTTCGTGGCCGCGTCCCCGTACAGGGCCTTCAAGAATGAGACGGCGAACTTCGGTGTATTCGACCAGTAATTGAACGAATCCCACGGCGCCGGCTTGGATGCAGTTGGCGTGGTCCGTTTCAGATAAGTCGCCAAGTCCATATCGGTTGGATTCGGCACCTTCAGGTAGCCCGGCCAGACGTCGAATATTCCACCCATGTCCGTGGCGCCTTGGATGTTGGAGTGGCCGCGAAGGGCGTTGACGCCTCCTCCGGCGCGCCCGATGTTGCCGAGCAGCAGTTGCAACATGGCCGCCGTGCGGATGATCTGTGTGCCGAAGCTGTGTTGCGTCCAGCCCACCGCGTACATAATCGTGGCCACCTTCTTCATGTCGCCATCTTTGCGGATGGAAGTAAATAGATCGGCAGCCTTCAGGAACTGGTCTTTCGGTATGCCGGTGATGCGCTCCACCATTTCCGGCGTGTAGCGGGAATACTGTTGTTTCAACAACTGGTAGACGCACCGGGGATGCTGCAAAGTCAGGTCATACGCCACGTTCGGAGGCATCGCCGGCAAGGGCGTCGGCGTTATCGCGGCATTCCCCAAGGTGGTTCCCGCGGATTTTGTCGCGGCGGCCGGCGCGGCAGCATGGGCAGGGGCTTCGCCGCCGGTATCGTTGCCTTCCTCGTAATTCCACGTGGACCGGTCGTAAGTCTGGNNTCTTCCACCAGGAAAGCGGCGTTCGTGTAGTTGACGAGATATTCTTTAGCGATGCGGTTGTTTTCAATCGCGTAGCGGATCACTCCGCCCAGAAACGCGATATCCGCTCCGGCGCGAATCTGCAGGAACAGGTCTGAGGTCGC
>PKYX01000127.1:211-11068 GCA_003132825.1 Acidobacteriaceae bacterium | reverse complement strand
AGACCGTGGGTCCGTGTCAAACTCTGGCCTGGTTTTCTAAATAGGTAAGTCCCAGGCTGCGCATGGTCTTGACTACGAGGTAATTGAATTCGTTGGTGTCGGTGCAGCCGCCGATCCAGGCCATGCTTTCGCAGCGGTTCACCGTGCGTCCCTGGGCGTCTTTCTCAATGAAGGAGTCGTCGCGTGTCTTCTTCACCAAGTGCGCGATTTCGTCGATGGCCTGCGACCAGGCAATGTCCTCCCAGTGATCCGAGCCGGGACGTCGGACTTGCGGCTTCAGCAGCCGCCGCGGATTGAGGATGTCCTGCTCGAGCGAAGCGCCTTTCGGACACAGCGTGCCGCGATTGATGGGATGGTCCGGGTCGCCCTCGACGTGGATCACCTGCGGCGTCACATTCTTGGCTTTATCGCCAATCGTGTAAATGAGGACGCCACAGCTTACGGCGCAATACGGGCAAGTCGATCGCGTCTCGGTGGCGCGCGCAATCTTGAGCTCTTTGAGCTGCGCCACCGCGGGAGTCAGGTCAAATCCCAGGAGAGAAATGCCCGCTCCACCGGCGAGCGCGCTTTTGAGGAAGGTTCTGCGGGAGAGTTCCATTCTGCATCCTCCGACAGCCAGGATCGCGAACGTACATCACGTACCCCAGAATTATGCAAGGAATATAGCCTTGCGGCTCCGCCATAGTCAACCGCCGGGGGCTCACCAGAATGAAGCTCCAGACCTACGCAGTTTGCTTGCCCCCGGTCTAAGCCCCATAATCGCCCGGATGGCCAACAGTCCTTGGCAGAAGCGCATCCGGCGCGCCGAACATCTCGCCGCCCAGCACCCCTTCGCGGCCGAAATTCTGGGCTTCTATATCCAGGTGGCCCGATTCCAGCAAACCCTCTACCAGCGGATCGACCGTACAGCCACCAAGAAGTCTCCAGTCTCGCTATCCGATCTGGCGGAGTCTCCGGAACTTCTCATTAGCTTCCCGGCATTTCTCTCGGTGGTAGAAGAAAAAGCCCCGGCTCGCTTTGCCCAAGTCGTTCACGCTCTGCGCAATTTACCCTCCGATTCCTGGTCTGATCTGCTTAACCGCAGCTGGTCCGAAACCGACAACCCGCCCGACGCTCCCGAAGAATTCTTGGCCTTCGCTTTTCTTCAGCCTTACGCCGAGTTCGTCCGCTCCGGTGCTCCGCTGCAACTCAACGGCTACACCCATCCCCTGTGCCCTTTCTGCAATCGTAAGCCCAGCATCGCGGTCTTGCGCCCTCAGGGCGACGGTGCGCGCCGCAATCTGGTTTGCGGTTTCTGTCTTTGCGAATGGGAATTCCGCCGCCTCGTCTGTGCCGGATGCGGCCTGGAGGACCAAGCCAAACTTCCGGTCTATACCGCCGACCAATTTCCTCACATGCGAGTCGAGTGCTGCGACGCCTGCCACACCTACATCAAGGCCGTTGACCTAACGAAAAACGGCCTGGCCGACCCCCTGGTCGACGATCTTGCCTCGGTCCCACTCGACTTATGGGCACAAGAGCATGGTTATGCCAAACTCCATCCCAACTTGCTGGGATTTTGAGCGAAGCCGCCTCTACCCCGGGCAGATCTGGTTTCCGGACCGACGAAAGGCGCCAGCAATCGGTCATGCTTCCAACCATCATTCCTCCAACCATCAACAATCACGCATCACGGATCCACCGTCGTCAATCATCGATCAGCGTCGTCATCCTGTTCCATCCGCTATATTGAATAGCAGATGAACACCGACTCCACGGTTGTCATTCGTCCGGCTCGAAACCTAGCGGGATCGCTCGGTCTGCCGGGGGATAAATCCATTTCCCACCGCTACGCCATGCTGGGGGCCATCGCCCAGGGCGCGACCAAACTGCGGAATTTTTCAAGCGGCGCGGATTGTGCCAGCACTCTGGGGTGCCTCAAGACGCTCGGGGTCGAGTGGGAACGGACGGACGGCGCGGTGGTGATTCAGGGGCTAGGCACGAAGTTGCGTCCGCCGGCCTCGGCTTTAGATTGCGGGAATTCCGGTTCGACCATGCGCATGCTGAGCGGGATTCTGGCCGGACAAGAGTTTGCGAGCGAGCTGATGGGAGACGAATCGCTTTCCGAACGGCCGATGGCACGCATCATCACGCCGCTCGCGGCCATGGGAGCGCGGATCACAGCCCGGGACGGAGGGCGTCCGCCCCTGCGGGTCGCAGGAGGCGGGCTCAAGGCGATTGACTATCAAATGCCGGTGGCCAGCGCCCAGGTGAAGACCTCACTGCTGTTTGCCGGCTTATTCGCCGAGGGCGAAACCCGCGTCGAAGAGCGGGTGCGCACGCGCGACCACGGAGAGCTGGCGTTGCGGGCCTTTGGAGCGGAGATCCGGCGGCAGAAGAATGAAGTACGGATCGCCGGCGGACAGAAACTGCGCGCCATCGAGGCGACTATTCCCGGTGATCCCTCGAGCGCGGCATTTTTCTTCTGTGCGGCGGCGCTGTTTCCGGATTCGAAGTTGATGATTGGCCAACTGCTCATGAATCCGACGCGGGCGCGGCTGCTCGATCTCCTGATATCGATGGGCCTCGGAATCTCGATCACGCAGCTGGAAGAGGAGCACGGAGAGTTGCGGGGAACGGTGCAGGTGGAAGGGCGCTCGCTCCAGGGCACGACCATCGCGGGAGCCGACACCGCGGCTTTGATCGATGAGATCCCGGTGCTGGCGGCGATTGCGCCCTATACGACGGGCGGAATCGAGATCCGCGATGCCCGCGAGTTGCGGGTGAAGGAGTCCGACCGGATCCGGGCGGTGGCCAGGAATCTGCAGGCGATGGGAGCCGAAGTGGAAGAGCGGGAGGATGGCTTGAAGATTCCAGGCGGCCAGAAACTGCGCGGCGCCGAAATCGATTCTTTTGGCGACCATCGTATCGCCATGGCCTTTGCCGTCGCCGGCCTGCGCGCCGAGGGGGAGACCACGATTCGAGGCGCAGATCGGGCGGTGATTTCGTTCCCGGCATTTTTTGAGATCTTGGAGAGTCTGCTCGAACGCTGAGCGCGTGCCGGCCATTCCCCGACCGCCCCTACCCGCGCAGGGCTCTAGGTTCCTATATAGCGGGCGTACAGGCTGCGCGCAATTGCGGTATCGCTCGTGCCTTTAATGATGGCCCGTCCGTCGGGAAACAACGTCATCTCATAGGGCTCCCGCCAGAATTTCAGCACGAAGTCGGTGTGGCGCACCGCCCCGTGGGGTTGCAGGCGCCGGCTCATCTCGGCCAAATCGACGGGGCGATGGCGCTCGTGGATCTGCACCGAGTTGCGACCGCAGAGCGTGATATGCGGGCGTCCCGCGCCCGCCAGATAAACGAAATCCCGCTGTCCGCACGCGCGGCAGCCGACCCGGGGTTTTGCGGCCACTTCGGCCCGTTGGTTGGTCCATAGGTCGAAGGAAACTAGAGTCTGGCGCAGCCGATCTTCGGCGCCGGTCAGCAGCTTCAGCGCTTCGGTGGCGGCGAGCGAAGCCGCCAGGTTCACCGCCGAATTCAGAATGCCGGCAGTCTCGCAGGTCTCGAGGGTTCCTTTCGGTGCATCCGGAAAAATGCAGGCCAGGCACGCGGTTTTTCCGGGCAGCACGTTCAGAGTGACGCCGTAGCTGCCGACCGCCGCGGTGTAGATCCAGGGCAGGGAATTCTTCACCGCGAAATCGTTGATGAGATAGCGAGTCTCGAAGTTATCGGTCCCGTCCAGAACCAGCTCGGTGCCGCCGAGCAGGACCGCGACATTCTCCGGGGTCAGGTCGGCGACCTGCGGCTCGACTACAATCTGAGAGTTGAAGGCCCGGATCTTGCGGGCGGCGGCAATGGCTTTGGGTAGGGATTCGGCGGCGTCAGCTTCATCAAACAGCGACTGCCGATGCAAATTGCTGGGCTCAACGTAGTCCCGGTCGATAATGCGAAGAGTGCCTAGGCCGGCGCGGGCCAGCAGGGAAGCCAGGGCCGAACCGGTGGCTCCGCAGCCTACGAAAGTAGCGTGCGAGCTTCCGAGCTTCCGCTGGCCCTCCGGCCCGATGCCCTGAAACAGCACCTGCCGCGAATATCTTTCGTCCGGTTCCAAAGAGATCACCAGTGCTGGGCCTGCAAACCACTATTATTATAGGTTGCGCCTGAATATTAGGGAGCGGCGAGTTTCGGGACCTGGAGCCCGTGGCGGAATCCCGGAAGGGAACGCCCCTTCAGAGCCCGGCCTGAACCCGCGTTCGCCCGCGCAATGCAACATTGACATTCACTTGCTCATCGAACCACTGAGCCACCAACATTCGAGCTGGGGAGCGCTGGCACCTTTGAGGCGGATTCTGCTCACGACTCTGGCGGCGCTGGCGCTGGCGGCCAAGCTGTCGGCGCCGGGGTTCGCCTGGTCCGCCCCGCCGCGGCAATCGGCCCCCGCGCAGGAACCTTCGACGCCGCCCCCCGCGCCTCCCGCCTTCCAGCAGGAAAGCATGGCGGCGTACCAGGGGGCCAAGGTCGAAGCCATCGAGTTCCCCGATGCATTCGAAGCCAATGACGCAAAACGGATGCGGGCCCGCGTCGTGCAGGCCGTCGGTCAGAGTCTCGATCGCGACCAAATCCGCCAAAGCATCCAGGCACTCTATGCCACGGGCCGGTTTGTGGATATCCGGGTGGAGGCCGAGCGCACCGCCGACGGCGGGGTGCGCTTGGAATTCGTCACCACCCCCAACTACTTTGTGGGCGAAGTCGAGGTCAGTGGCAACCCGGACCGGCCGAGCGTCAGCCAGGTCATCAACGCCTCGAAGCTGGAGTTGGGAGAGCCGTTCACCCAGGACAAACTGGATCGGGCGGTCAAAAATGTGAAGCAGTTGCTCGAGGAGAACGGGTACTACCGTGCCTCGCTCAGCCAAAAGGAAGTGAAGCACACCGCGACCCAGCAGATCGGAATCCTCTTCACCATCGCCGCTGGTTCTCAAGCCCATGTCGGCCAGCTGAATGTGACCNNATGTGACCGGCAGCGCGAACTACACGGCGGAGCAGGTCGAGGAGATCGCCCACCTGCACCCGGGCGATGCGCTTTCCACCCAGCGGATCAGCAATGCGCTCGATCGCCTGCGGCTCAAATATCAGAAGCGGAACCGGTGGCTGGCGCAGGTCAGAATCACCGAGCGCGTATATCGCCCGGCAGCCAACGCCGTGGACTTCACCTTCGATATCGACCCCGGGCCCACGGTGGATATCATCATCGAGGGCTTCCATATTAGCCGGGGCGTGCTCAAGCGGAATGTTCCGGTGTATGAGGAGAATGCGCTGGACGATGATCTGTTGAACGAAGGCCGGCGCAACCTGACCAATTACCTGCAGACTCGCGGGTACTTCGACGCCAAGGTGACGGTGAAAAAGACGGCGGCGCCGTCGGGCAAGGAGCTGCGGGTGATCTATGACATCGACGCCGGACCGCGACACAAACTGGTCAAGGCCGAGCTCACCGGCAACCGTTACTTCGACGCCCGCCGCCTGCAGGCTCTCATGCAGGTGCAACCCGCGGGCAAGGTTTTGTCGCATGGCCGTTACGATCCGGGGTTGCTCAATGACGATGCGCGCACCATCGAGGACCTCTACCGCGCCAACGGGTTCGAGCAGGTCAAGACCACAACCAAGGTGGTCGATGACTATGGAGGGAAGGACAATCAGCTGGCCGTAAGCCTGCACATCGACGAGGGCGTGCAAACCTTGGTGGGTGCCCTGCACATCGTGGGAAACGAATCGAGAATGGATGAGCCGTTTCCGGTTGTGAACCTGGCGGCCAACGAACCCTTTTCCGAATCGCTCGTGGCGGACGACCGGGACATTATCTTGAATCACTATTTCAATCACGGATTTCCCGACGCCAGCTTCGAGGCTTCTGCCAAGCCCATCGCAGGCCAGCCGGATCGCATGGACGTGACTTACACCATTAAGGAAGGGGAGCGGGTCTCGGTCGACCGCGTGTTGGTCTCGGGCCTGAACTTCACTCGCCCGCCCATCGTGCAGCGCGAAATTCAGATGCGGCCGGGCGACCCGCTCAGCCAGATCGACATGCTGGACACCCAGAAACGGCTCTACGATCTGGGCATCTTCAGCCAGGTGGATACGGCGGTGCAGAATCCGGATGGCGATGAGCACGAAAAGAACGTTCTGGTGCAGGTGCAGGAAGCCAAGCGCTACACCTTCAACTACGGCTTTGGCTTTGAGTTTCAGACCGGCCAACCGGCGGGCAACACCAACGAGCCCCAAGGAGGACTGGGGGTGAGCCCGCGGGTTTCTTTTGGCGTGACCCGGCTCAATTTCCTGGGGCGCGATCAGACTCTCACCTTCAACGCTCACGTGGGGCGCCTGCAACAGCGCGCGCTCGCCAGCTACGAAGCCCCGCGCTGGCTCAACAACCCCAAATGGAAATTCACGACCACGGCGCTCTATGACGATACCGTCGACGTCACCACCTTCACTTCGGAGCGCCTGGAGGGATGGGTGCAGGCCGAACAAACCATCTCGAAATCGAGCACCATCGACTACCGCTTCAACTACCGCCGAGTGCAGGCCACCGACCTGCCAGAAAACCTCAGCCTNNCCTATCGCGACGTGGACCTGTCGCATCTGCTGATCAGTCCCGATCTGGTTCCGCTGCTTTCGCAGCCGGTGCGCGTCGGCGGTCCGGATGTGATCTACATCCGGGATCGGCGAGACAACGCGCTGGAGAGCACCAAAGGCACCTACAACACCGTGGATGCCCAGTTTGCCGCCAGCTACTTCGGATCGCAGAGAAACTTCAGCAGCATCCTGGTGCAAAACGCCACCTATCACGCCTTCGGCAAGAACCGGGTGCAGAACAAGAAGTTTGTATTCGCCCGCTCCTTGCGGGTCGGGGTGGAGACCCCGTTCGGAAATACGGTTCTTCTTCCCCCCGGGCAGTGCCCCACCTCAGGATCGCCCCAGTGCATTCCTCTTCCCGAGCTGTTCTTGTCGGGTGGCGGCAACTCGCATCGCGGCTTCGGCTTGAATCAGGCTGGTCCTCGGGATCCCGTGTTCGGCTTCCCCGTGGGCGGCGGGGCGCTGTTCCTGAATAACCTGGAGATGCGCTTTCCGGCGGCCATGCTTCCCCTCGTCCAGGACAAGTTGAGCTTTGCCCTCTTCCATGACGCGGGCAACGTCTTTACCACGGGAAGGAACATGTTGGACAATCTGCTGCGCTGGAAGCAGAAAGATCCCCAACTCTGCCTGCAACAAAGTACAGCCGCGCAATGCAACTATAGTTATATTTCTCACGCCATTGGGGTTGGTGTACGCTACAAGACGCCCATTGGACCGGTGCGGTTCGATTTCGGGTACAACCTCAACCCGCCGGCCTTTCCGAGTCATGTGCAGAATCCGGATGGGTCGGCGGGAGCCTTCACGCCCGAGCACGCGACGCATTTCAACGTATTCTTTAGTGTGGGACAGACGTTCTGATGATTCAGCGCATTATCATCATCGTCGGGACCGCGGTTTGGCTTGCAACTTCGGTTCTGCCGGCGCGGGCCGGTGACATTCTCGACCGCATTGTCGCGGCGGTGAACGGGCATGTCATTCTGCAAAGCGATTGGGAAGATGCGGTGCGCTATGAAGCCTTCATCGCGGGGCGCCCGGCCGATCCATCCACTCCCGAGGAGCGCAAAGCCGCGCTCGATCGCCTGATTGATCAGGAACTGCTGCGCGAGCAGATCCGATCCGCGGACTTCCCTGCGGCCACCGACGAGGAAGTCGCTGCGCGCGTCGGCGAGATCCGCGAGCGCTACTCCGTCGCCCCGGACAACCAAGTTGCGTGGCAGGCGGTGCTCACCCGTTACCGCCTGACGGAAAACGAACTGAACGAGAGAGTGGCGCTGCAACTGAACTTGCTGCGCCTGGTGGATGCCCGCCTTCGGCCCACCGTCAGCATCGAGGCCACGAGCATTGAGAGTTACTACAACCAGGAGCTTCTGCCGCAACTCAGGGAGGCGGGCGCGAAAGAAGTATCTCTGGCAGACGTCACCCCGAAGATCCGGGAACTCCTCACCCAGCAAAAAGTGAACGAACTGCTGGTTTCTTGGCTGCAAAACCTGCGCGCCGGAAGTGAAATTCGAACCACCTTCGCGCTGCCCGCATCCGGCGGCGAAGCCAGATGACCGCCGCCGGCGCCAACTCGCGTCGGCGCAGGATCTGGAGATACCTGCTGTTGCTGGCCTCGGCCGGAGTGCTGCTGTCGGCCGGACTGGCCTGGTATGCGACCACCAACTCCTTCCAGGCCATGGTCCGCCGCCGCTTGGTGGCGGAACTCGAAGCCATCACCGGCGGTCGAGTTGAGCTCGGCAGTTTCCACACCAGTCCTTTCCGTTTTCGCGTTGAGGTCCGTGACCTCACCATCCATGGCAGCGAAGGCCCCAACGAGGTTCCCTACGCTCACGTCGAACGCGTGGTGGCAGAGATCAAGATCATCTCCGTTCTGGGCGCTGAATTAGGATTCCACTCCCTGATCCTCGATCACCCGGTGGTGCACGTCATGGTGTATGCCGACGGCACGACTAATCAGCCTCCCCCACGGCTGAAGACGTCGGGGGAAACTCCGATTGAGCGGCTGTTCCGGCTCTCCATCAGCCGCCTGGAAGTCCGCAGCGGCCAGGTGCTGTGGAACGACCAGAGAATACCGGTGGATTTCGTGGTGGACGACGTTTCCGCCGACCTGACCTATTCGCTCCTCCACCGGCGCTACATCAGCAATCTCCTGCTGGGGAAAATCGTCACCCGGCTCGGAAACTACCGGCCGTTGGCCTGGATGCTCGAAGTCCACTTCAATCTGGGGGCGAACAGCATCGAGGTGAACTCGCTCCGAGCCAGTTCCGGGCGCTCCCATCTGCAAGCCCGAGGCCGACTGCGCGATTTCCGCCACCCCCAGATCGAAACCACCTACGATGCTCAGCTCGATCTGGCCGAAGCCGCGGAGATTCTCCGCCGGCCCGAACTCGAGCGCGGTACCGTCGATGCCCGGGGCGGCGGGAACTGGCTGCTCCAACATTGGTCTTCGAGCGGCACCATCGCCGTGAAAGACCTCGAGTGGCGTGACCCATCGCTCCATGTCAGCAATGTCGCCCTCGATGCCGGGTTCTCGGTCACTCCCGAAAGGCTCACCCTGTCCCGGCTGCAGGCCCGTTTGTTGCGGGGCAGCGTCACCGGAGATGCCGACGTCATCGGCTGGCTCAGTCCCGGGCCCGTGGCCAAAGCGGGCAAGCTGAGAAATGCGGAAGAGCAGAAGGGCATGGTTCGTCTGAGAATGAAGGACATTTCCGTCGGCCTATTGGCGGCGGCGTTGTCCACGCCGGCCCGGCCGCTCGAGAGAATGAACCTGGCCGCCAATGGCACGGGCACCATCGACCTCCATTGGAGCGGATCGACGTCCAACCTGGAAGCGGGTCTCAATGTGGATGTGGTCGCACCCCCTTCCCTTCTTCCCGGACAGTTGCCCCTGAACGGGCGCGCCCGCCTCAGTTACCGGAGGGCGACGGGAGCATTGGACGTAGCGGAATTGAGCGCCGCGACCCGCGCGAGCCAAGTGCAGGCATCGGGCACGCTCGCCGATTCCGGCGCGCTGAAACTTTCCCTTACGACCTCGAACCTCGGCGAGTGGCATCCGGTGCTTCTTGCTTTTGGCAACCCCAATCGCATTCCCGCGGTTTTGCATGGACGGGCATCGTTCAACGGCACCGCCAGCGGAAAACTTCCTTATGTCACCCTGGCCGGCCATCTGCAGGCCGAGGACTTTGACTACCTCNNAACGGCACACTCGAGCAGGGAGAGGCAGCCATCGCCTTCAATCTGAACGCCAGTCTCGATCACGGACGATTTACCGAACAAAGCCCGTTCACGGCCCGGGTCGATGTGCGCGGCGCCGACGTGACCGCCGCCCTGGCCCTGCTGAAATACTCCTATCCTGTCCAGGGAACGATGGACCTTTCGGTCGTGCTCTCGGGCACCCGGGCCGCGCCCCAGGGAACCGGCCGGGTGCAGCTGGCGAAGGCAAGAATCTACGGGGAGCCAGTCGAGCATCTGGATGCGGGTTTGCTTTTCACCGGCGGCGAGATCCAGCTCAACGCTATTCAGATCGCGTATTACGAATCGCGGGTGAGCGGCGCGGCCAGCTACAATTTTTCGACCCGCGCCTTCCGCTTCGATCTCAGCGGAACCAATTTCGACCTGGAACATCTGCCCCGGAACTGGGCCAGCCGTCTCAAGGTCGAGGGCCACATGAACTTCACGGCGCAAGGCTCGGGCACGCCGGAAGAACCCGCCATCAACGCCACCCTCCACCTGCGCGACCTGACCTTTGATCACGAACCCACCGGTGAATTCACGGTGCAGGCCGTGACGCNNACCGGCGAGCTGACGCTCGAAGGCAACGTACACCTACGGGACCACTGGCCGACGACCGCCGAGATCCACTTTACCCAGCTGGATGTGGACGCGATCCTGCGCACCTATCTCGGGGGACGGCTGACCGGCCATTCCTCCGCTTCCGGCACCCTCAAAGTGCAAGGTCCCCTCGCCGAGCCCCGCGAGCTCAGCCTGGCCGGCACGCTCGGCGATTTCTCGATCAACCTGGAGAACATTCAGCTGCGCAACCGGGGCCCGCTGACATTTGCCATCTCCGGCCAACTGCTGCGGCTGGAGGGCTTCCGTCTGGTGGGAGAGAACACGGATCTTTCCGCCAGCGGCACCATGCAGTTGGCGGGCGACCGCGGGCTCGACCTGCATGCCCAGGGAACCGCCAATCTGCAAATTCTCGAAACCTTCGATCCCGAGTTGGCTTCTTCGGGAACCGTCACC
>PKYX01000127.1:0-189 GCA_003132825.1 Acidobacteriaceae bacterium | reverse complement strand
CTGACGGCGCACACCGGAGGGGGTCTGGTGACCTTTGAGGGATCGGCCACCTGGTATAACCAACTCAATTTCGACCTGACCCTGCGAGAGCAGGATGTTCGTCTCCGCTATCCCCTGGGAGTCAGCTCGACCGCCAATGCCGAACTGCACTTTGCCGGGACCTCTGCCGCCTCCACCCTTTCGGGCGAC
>PKYX01000207.1 GCA_003132825.1 Acidobacteriaceae bacterium | reverse complement strand
GGTCTTCGGCTGGATGCAAAGCCGGCAAGCCGTGCCCGCCTGGTTCGGGGTGGGACACGCCCTCGAGCGCTTTGCCGGACGCGGCCCGGAGCAGGAGCAGTTGTTGCGCGAGATGGCCCGCGACTTCCCGCTATTTTCGAGCCTGGTCAGCAATGTGGAACTGGCCATGGCGAAGGCGGACATGACCATCGCCCGGCTGTACGCTTCCCTGGTGCCGAATGCGGCGCTGCGCGAGCGCGTATGGCAAATGCTGGTCGAGGAATTTGATCGCACCCGGCGCATCATTCTCTCGGTCACGGGGCAGAAGGAGCTGCTCGAGAATAATCCTGTCCTGGCGCGGTCGATCCGTCTGCGCAATCCTTACGTGGACCCGATGAGTCTGATTCAGGTGAACCTGCTCGAGCGCAAGCGCGGCGGCACCGATTCGGAACCGTTGAACTACGCGCTCAGCGCCACCATCAACGGAATCGCCGCGGGCCTGCATAACACAGGGTGAGGGGGCGGAGTCAACCGGCGCGCCCAGGCCTTCCGCGGGGAGGGTGCGGTGGAAATTACAGCCGCGTCCTGAATCTGCTACCATCCCATTTTCCTGGGCCTTCCCTGTCATGCTGATCGTATCCACCATCGTCGGCTTGCTTACCATTCTGAGCGTCCTGCTCGACGCGTTTGAAACGGTGGTGTTGCCGCGGCGGGTGCAGCGGCAGTTTCGCATTTCCGCCTGGTTCTATCCCCGTACCTGGATTCCGTGGCGCAGAATTTCGAGCCGTATCAAGTCGCGCAGCCACCGCGAGAACTTTCTGGGATATTTTGGGCCCTTGTCGCTGATCTTCCTGCTGGCGTTGTGGGCCGCAGGACTGATTGTTGGTTTTGCCCTGCTGCAATACGGCGCCGGCGGGCATTTGCAGGTGAACAACCAGCCCCTCACATTTGGCTGGCTTCTTTATCACAGCGGCGAAACTTTCTTTACATTGGGGTACGGCGACATCGTCCCCAACTCGGGGATGGCGCGCGCGCTCTCGGTGCTCGAAGCCGGAATGGGCTTCGGCTTCCTCGGTACCGTGATCGGATATCTGCCGACGATTTACTCCTCCTTTTCGCGGCGCGAAATCGAGATTTCCTTGCTGGACGCGCGCGCCGGCTCGCCGCCGACGGCAGCGGAGTTGCTCATGCGGTTGGGGAACTCTTCGCGGCAGGAGGTACTCGACCAGGTTTTTCGGGATTGGGAGCGCTGGGCGGCAGAGGTCCTCGAAAGTCACCTCTCCTACCCAGCGCTCAGTTTTTTTCGCTCGCAGCACAACAATCAATCATGGCTCGGTGCCCTGACCACCATTCTCGATACCACCGCGCTGGTGATCGCCGGGGTGGAGGGGATCGCGAGCGAGCAGGCCAAGATTACCTTCGCCATCGCGCGCCACGCCTCCGTGGACTTGGCGCAGGTGGTGAAGGCGCGCTACGATCCGGAGACTCCGGACCGCTTGCCCGCCGCTGAGTTCGCGCGGTTGCGGCAGGCTCTGGCGGAGCGTGGAGTGCGGGTGCGGGAGGGCGCCGAAGCCGAGCAGAAATTGGCACAGCTGCGTGCGCTTTACGAACCCTACGCCCAGGGCGTGGCGCGCAACCTCCTCATTACGGTGCCTCCGTGGCTTCATCCCGAAAAGATTAAGGACAACTGGCAGGCCGGACCGTGGGACCGGGCGATCCAGGCCAAGAGTCTGGCGGGGCTGGCGCCGCCGAAACGGCCGGGGCAGGGACCCGACGAACATTTCTAGGTCCGGCGAGGTTCCCGTCAAGACCTTGGATTGCCGGGTTTCTCCCCCCCACGGCAGCCGATGCCCAGGCCCGGCCTCTGACAGAACGCGTGTTAGCATCCCTTCCATGAGACACGGCGGCGAAAAGGTGGTGCGGATTGAAGCCGAGGCCCTGCGGGCGTTAGCGGACCGCATCGCCGGGCCGATGGCCCGGGCTTTCGACTGCGCCGTGGAGTTGCTCGCTGGCTGCACCGGCCGAGTGGTGGTGACGGGCATGGGGAAAAGCGGCATCATCGCGCGCAAGATCGTCGCCACTCTGAGCTCGACCGGGACCCCGGCCTTGTTCCTGCATCCCGTCGAGGCCTTGCACGGTGACCTTGGAATGGTAGTGCGCGGGGACGTCGTGCTAGCCCTATCGGCCAGTGGAGAGACGGAAGAGATCCTGCGCCTGCTGGCGACGCTCAAGCGGTTGCAGGTGCCTCTGATCGCGATGACCTGCGATGCCATCGAGCGAGCCGAGGACGTTTCCACTTTGGCCGCGGCTGCCGACATTGCTCTAGACTGTTCCGTCGCCAAAGAGGCCTGCTCTCTCGGCTTTGCTCCCACGGCCTCCACCACGACCATGCTGGCCCTCGGGGACGCGTTGGCGGTGGTTCTGTCCCAGAAACGTGGTTTCAAGGAGGAAGACTTCGCCAATTTGCATCCTGGGGGCAAACTGGGCAAGCGCCTGGCCCGCGTTGCTTCCTTGATGCACAGCGGCGAGGCGGTGCCCCGAGTCACGCCGCAGACCAAAATGCTCGACGTGATTTACGAAATGTCGCGCAAGACTCTGGGCATGACGGCGGTGGTCGAAGGCGACATGCTGGTGGGCGTGATCAGCGACGGGGATTTGCGCCGGTTGCTCGAACGCCGCGGCAAAGACGGGCTGGATCTGAGTGCGGGAGAATGCATGACGCGTGATCCCAAAACCATCGCGGCTGACGAGTTCGCCGCGACCGCTCTGGCGATCATGGAGGAGAAAAAGATCACGTCGCTGGCGGTTGTGGATGGCGATGGCCGGCTGCGGGGCATCCTGCATCTGCATGATCTCTGGGGAACCGAGATGGTGTGACTCGGGCGTGCTCGCCAGCCGGAGGGCCGCCCGTGTGGCTCTGAGCCTGCCGCACTAGCGGTGGCGCTACAATCATTCTATGTATCACTATGACCCCGCGACCGCGCTCGAGGAACTGACCGAAGACGCGATCCTGCCCAACCCGGTGCACGTGCGCGACATGATTCTCCGCCA
>PKYX01000002.1 GCA_003132825.1 Acidobacteriaceae bacterium | reverse complement strand
CAAACCCAGACTTCAGTCAAATTGAGTCGGAGGAGCCTCAGATCACCGTCAACCAGCGCTACGCAGTCTATTTTCCAGAAATGCGTCCTTTCTTTTTGGAAAGCGAGGACTTCTTCCGCACTCCGATGGACTTAATGTTTACCCGCAGCATCGGCGACCCTTCGGCCGGAATCCGCCTGACGGGAAAAGATGGACCGTACTCCGTCGGCTTGATGGCGGCCGATGATCGCAGTCCGGGTCTGGCCGTGCCCGACTACAGCCAGCTCTCCGGCATGCGTTCCTACTTCACCATCGCGCGGGTGAGCCGCGACATCTTCCGCCAATCAAGCGTGGGCGCGATTTACACCGACTGGGAGTGCCCCACCACCGGCGAATTCAACCGCATCGGCGGGGTTGACTCTACCCTCAAATTCGATCCCAACTGGACGCTCGAGGGCCAGGCGGTCGCCACCTCCAGCAATCTGAATCTGAACTGCGAAGCCAACCTCTACCCGTTCAGTTCGGGGAATGTAGGCCATGGCAACTATTACGCGGGTCCGGCGGAAAAACTGGCGTTGCACCGTGAGGGCCTACACTTCGCCTATGACGGAATCTACAACGACATCACCCCCGGCTTCGTGACCATTCCGGGATTCATCAACCGCGTGGATATTCGCGAGACTACACAGGAGGCTCGTTACCGCTTTCGTCCCAAGAAAGGTTGGATCCTGAGTTGGGGACCGTCGTTCAACCTGCGCTACGACTTTGACCATACCGGCCTGCGCCTCGACACCTACTACGCTCCCTATTTCTTGATTCAGGGACGAGGGCAGACGATCATCTACCTGACGCCTTACCAGCAATTTCGCGAACGCTTGCGTCCGCAAGATTCTTGCTTTCTGGGATTCTCGTTATTTTGTTCGCCGTTCAACCCAGGCAGTCAGGACTATCACCGGCACACCGCCGGCGCCCACGCCCAGACCGGATTCTTCAAGAGGGCAACGCTCACCGCCGCCTATTACTGGGGCGACGGCGTGAATTTTGTGGCGGCGTCCGACCTGCCGCCGGCCCCCCCGA
This sequence comes from Acidobacteriaceae bacterium, assembly GCA_003132825.1. Classification (GTDB taxonomy): domain Bacteria; phylum Acidobacteriota; class Terriglobia; order Terriglobales; family Acidobacteriaceae; genus PALSA-270. The sequence goes on along the minus strand of PKYX01000002.1, from coordinate 3,851 downwards.
CGCCTTACAACCGACCTTTCCTGGCGAGCGAAGACACCGCACAGGCTGGCTTGACGCTGCGCCCCATGCAGCCCCTCAAGATCGAGAACACCTACCTGTTCGAACGCCTCAGGGCCACGAACAGTGCGTATGTTTTTGAGCAGTCGCAAGTTCCCGGCGCCGGCCGCGGCATCTTCAACGATCACATTATCCGCAGCAAGTGGAACTGGCAGTTTACTCCCCAGCTTTCGGCGCGCGTGATCGTGCAATACAACGGGCTGCTGGCGGGAACCCCGGGCGTCGGCTCTCCTTACACTTATCTGCCGACCCAGAAGGAATTCAACGCTGACTTCCTCGTCACCTACCTCGTCCATCCCGGGACGGCGATCTATGTCGGCTACAACAGCGATCTGCAAAACCTGAACCTACAGCAGGGCGTCGGCGTGGTCCAAACCCCGCGCGGCTATCTCAACGACAGCCGCCAGTTTTTTGTGAAGGTGAGCTATTTGTATCGTTTCTAAAGGCTGGCAGCCATCAACTCTTGCTCGGACCTATAAGATTCCATTGCGTTTGGCTGAGAGCTGAGAGCGGATGGCTGGAGCGAGGTTCGCGATTGCTGAATCTCCGCCTAGTCCGGTAGAATCTAATGATTCGAATCGAGATTGGAACTCATTATGAAACCAGCTATTCATCCCGCATATAACGAAGTGCGCGTGCATTGCGCGTGCGGCAATGCGTTTGTTACCCGGTCCACCCATAAGGGCTACATCAGCGTTGAAATCTGCTCCGCCTGCCATCCCTTCTTCACCGGCAAGCAGAAGCTCATGGATACCGCCGGCCGCGTGGAGCGTTTCCGCCGCAAATACGCCAAAAAAGACGCAGCTGCGCCAGCTACCGCCGCGAAGAAATAACTTCTCGCCGGGTATTCGCGTCAATTCGATTCGCGCGGATCAGTCCGGAAAATCAGCCCTCGCTTCGGCGGGGGCTTTTGCTTGGCCACGACAGGTAGAATAAGACGGTGAAGAAGTTCTGGGACAACTCAGGTGGCCAATGTGGGGGGGACACTATTGTCCGCCAGGCAGCGCCAGTGCAGCCGGTCCCTGCGAAGCTGACCATCGGCACGGTGACCATCGCGCCCGCGACTGTGCTCGCGCCCATGGCCGGCGTCACCGACACTGTCTTCCGGCGCTTCATCCGCAATCTCGGCGGATGCGGCCTGATCATGACCGAGTTCACCTCAGCCGACGGCGTGCTCCGCAAAAAAGATCAGAAGGCCAAGCGTTATCTCCACTTCTACGAAGATGAGCACCCCATCTCCGCGCAGCTTTTCGGCAGCGATCCGCAGGTGATGGCGGAGGCCGCCCGAATAGTTGAGGACTTGGGCTTTGATCTGGTGGATTTGAATCTGGGATGCCCCGCGAAAAAGGTCGTCAAGTGTAACGGAGGCTCCGGGCTGCTGCGCGATCTCCCGGCCATCGACAAGATTTTTGCAGCTGTTCGTGCTGCCGTGAAAATTCCCTTCACGGTAAAGTTCCGCGCGGGATGGAATGACGAAGAAATCGTCTGCGTAGAACTAGCCCGCATGGCGGAGTCCTGCGGCCTGGCAGCTGTGGCGCTGCACGCCCGCACCCGGGAGATGGGCTACAGCGGCAACGCCCGCTGGGAGTGGATTGCCGCCATAAAAGATGCTGTGAAGATCCCGGTGATTGGCAACGGCGACATTCGCACGCCCGAGGACGCATGCGCCATGGTCACGCAGACCGGCTGCGATGCAGTCATGATTGGGCGCACGGCGCCGTCGAACCCGTGGATCTTTCGACAGATTCAGCAGTATTGCGCGGGGATGGAGAATGCTGGTGCTGGCAATGGTCATGTGGGGACAGCCGCCTCCGGCTGTCCAGTCGAGCGAAGTTCGACTGGCTTTTCGCATGGAGCGACACGGTCCGCCGGGCGGCCCACCCTTTCGCCTACTTTGCGAAAACATGGGAACGGCGCGGCTGATGTCGTATCTTGCCTACCGCGGATTCGCAGGTGCCTGCGCCTGAACCTGATCGCCCGAAGTTCCCGGCCCCGACAGATTTCCGATCACGTCGCCTGAAACGATCATCTCGACTCGCCGATTCAACTTCCGCCCAGCCGCCGTGCTGTTGTCCGCGATAGGATCCGTTTTGCCCATGCCCCGCGCCGCCACGTTATTCATCGAAACTCCCGAGGTCACAATGTAATCGCGTACCGCTTCCGCACGCTTGTCGGAGAGAGTCTGGTTGTACTCGTCGCTGCCGATAGCGTCGGTGTAGCCCTCGATCTGAAGTTTGAGGTCAGGATACGCAAGCACAATGCCCGATATTCTGGCCAGCCGCTCGCGCGCTTCCGGCTTCAAAGTGTACTTGTTGAAATCAAACAACACGTCAGGCATGCTGACGATCAGCCCGCGAGCCGTGTCGCGCGTTTGCAACACCTGGTTCAACTGCGCCAACAGACGCGCGCGCATCGCCTCTTTTTGGCGGATTGCTTCCTGGCGCTGCTGATCAGCGATGCTGGCTGCCTGTTGCGCTGCCTGCTGTTGAGCTTGAGCCTCCGCCTGCTGGCGACGGGCGTCGGCCTCAGCCTTTTCCGCCTCTGCGCGCCTATGTGCATCTTCATCTGACTGAGCTTGCGCTTGCGTAGCGCGCTGTTGCGCGGCCGCCGCGTCAGCCTCGGCTTTCGCCTGCGCTTCCTCATGCGCTCGCCGCTCGGCATCAATTTTCGCCTGTTCTTTTCGCCGCAACGTCAACACGCGCGCATCTTCCGCCATCTGCGTGGCCCCGCGTGCTGCGGTGCCGATCGGCGTACGCCCCTGTTTACGCTGGTAGTAGTCTTCGGCGCGCTGCAGCATATCTTCCGCTTTCGCCAGACTATCGGGTGCGTACTGCTGCGCTCCCGCCGCCTTCGCAATCACCACCGCATTGCGCGCTTCCAGCAGATCCAAAGGAACCTTCACACTAGCCTGGCTCGAAGGAAGCTGGTTGGCCGGAATGTCGATGGTGTACTGCGCACCCTCCAGCGTGTCAAACTTGGCATCAATCGGTTCCTCAAATCCCTTCGTGTCTTGCCGCAGGATATTTTCCGCCACCACTTTATTGCTGGGGTGCGTTACCGAATAATAGGGTTCGGACGTTACAATCATTCCGAACGCCTGCAGGTCCGTAGTCACGTCAATCTTGTCTTTGCCATTGTCCCCGGGAAGAACTTCGCCCAAATTTACCGCGCGTCCCTCCGGCGTAATCGCCCACAGCACATAAGTGAGGAATTGCCCTCCAAAGCTGCCCGGGAGCCCAACATTTGTGAATTCTGCACTGATAGCCAGACGCCCGTTTTTTCCTTCGACCTTGGCGTGGCCACCGATCCCTGGCATGAGTTCCGTGCCGCGAAAATCGACCGAGGTAGACCCGCCCCGGTGCCGGTAATTCACCGCTTTCGTGGTGCGCGCATACACATCCACCCGGAACACCGGCAAGGAATCGTTCTGCCCCGTATTCTGGTTCATCTGCTGCGGCGCAGCATCCTGATTCGACGGCGGAACTGGGCTGGGGTGAGGAGAGGTTGGATAGAGTGGCGGCGCAGCGGAATTGTCCTGCGCAAATCCCGCGCTCAACAGCATCATCACGGCCGACAGTAAAATGACGCTTCTCTTCATAGGAACCTCCGCAAACCAAACATCTCCCTCAACAAACGTGAAGTTGGAGGAGTTAGATACTCTAACCGTAGCAGTCGACTTAAGAAGACATCAATACAGGCTATCCCCTACGAACGGCAAGAAAAGGTCGTAACCTGCGCGTTCACGCTCCCTGTTGCGGTATTGGCTCAGTCTGAAACTATTCAACGATTGCACA
>PKYX01000024.1 GCA_003132825.1 Acidobacteriaceae bacterium | reverse complement strand
GAGAAAGCTTTTGACGTAGATCGGAGTCTCGATCCAAAAGGGTTCGCCCACGGTAAGAATGCGCGGCCCCTTGGTCTCGCCGTTCGCAATGCGGTGACGAATCAAGTTCGTGTTGTTGAGGACGGATGCAATGTCGAAGACCGTAGTGAATCCCCACTGCGTGAGCATCGCCTGCAGCTGCGCGGTGGTTTCCTCCGGTGAGAGCTTGTCTGCGTGGATCAAGCCGGGCGTAAGGATATGCACGTGGCTATTCCAGAAGCCTGCGGTGACGACGAGGCCTGTGCAGTCGATGACCTTAGCGCCCCGTGGGACTTTGACATCCGCACGGGATCCAAGCGCGAGAATGCGACCGTCGTGAATCACGATGGAGCCGTCTTCGAACGGTGGATCGGTCGGGGACGGATAAATCTTTGCGTGAACCAAGGCTAGATCCGCAGCACGACACGGGCAAACTCCGACGAACGCGAGAATTAGGGCAGCAGCTAGCACCTGAACGCGGAATCGCATACTCGAAACCATACACCATGAGTACAAGCGACTGCCCTGAGAACAGGTAAACAACTCTGTTCAGGCGCAGAACCGGGCTGCATGAGTGGACGATAGGAATCGATCAGTCCCTATAAGGCGAATTAGCGGAAGCTATCGTGGTGGGTGCGCAAGACGGAAGCCGGCTCGCCTAGCATTNNTTGCGCAAACGAACGTTTGCGCAACGATCTACAGACAGGCCCAAACCCCAGTATTTTGAGTTGCAAAAAAGTATTGCAGTGATAAAGTCATTGGCGATACCTTTCCGCAACCATGCTCATCGGCTACGCACGCGTTTCGACGAACGAACAAGACACGACAGCACAGTCCTCCGCTTTGAGGCGACTGGCTGCGAGCGAATTTTCCGCGAGAAGGCCACCGGGGGCCGTTGGAACCGTCCCGAGCTGCAACGACTGCTCGATCATCTTCGAAAAGGAGACGTGCTTGTCGTTTGGAAGCTGGACCGGCTTTCGCGATCCTTGCGAGATGTGCTGACGATCATGGAGCGGATTCAGGAAGCAAAGGCAGGCTTCCGCAGCCTCACCGCGGGCGGTTCACCGTCCGTCAGTTATCTCGTTTCTCCTCCTCGAATTCGGATAGTGTCGCGAGAAAGTCAGAGGCGGCGTTCAGGTTATACCCTGCGAGTTCCTTCATGAGCCACTGAATCTTCGGGGAGCGGTCCATGCGGTCGCCGAATTTCTTCGACATCCATATCGCCAGCGGGATGATGGCCAGTCCGAATAACAGATTGGCGAGCAAATAAGCGGCTCCGAGTGTTTTGTAAGCGTCTACTCGCAAAAATCCCTCTAGCGCGACAATCAGGAGTGGTGTCCAAAGGAGAGGCGCTAGCAGAAGCGTCCACTGGAAGTGACGGATATGTAGCATCCGAAGAGATTCAAGCTGCTTCTGGATGGCGGCAACCGGCTTGCTATAGTCGATGCAAAGTGCGAGCCGAATCTGCTGTATCAGCACAATCAAGGTTGCAATCTCGAACAGGTCCAGGGCGGCAGCAGGTACCGCAAACCGCACCATCGCAATGTGGTCGCCGATGAAGGAGCCAAGTACTATGATGATGGCAAGAGCGATGACCGACTCCAATGCCAGGAAAACGGCCAGGCGCTGCAATGCGGATCGCGCGCGGTTCATTCTTGTCGCGCTTAGAAGCTGACGGGTCAGGCGGATGTTCACTTCGAGCTTACGATCGTGTTCCGCCCACTTCTGCCTGAGTTCGTCCAGTTCCATCATGTCTCGGTCCTCGATTTAGCCTGGGATTCAGTCTGGCCAGTTCCCCGAAATTCCTGCTTCATTTTGCTTTTCAATCTGCTTATCTTCGTTGCCACGTTGGTTTCACTGATACCTAGCACTTCCGCGATTTCCTGGTAGCTGTTCCCGTCCAAATAGAGCAGGACGAGCGCCTTGTTCAGCGGGTCAAGTCCCTCTATGAATTCGTAAAGGAGCCGTATTTCTTCAGGCTGATTTTTCGTCTCATCGATCGCTTCCAGAAGATGCTCCTCGTCGGAAATGACATATCGTGTTCGTCTGTTCTCGCGGCGATAGAACGAAATCGCAACGTTGAGGGCGATCCGGTACATCCAGGTGGAAAACCGGTAGCGCTCGTCGAACTTGCCGAAAGATCGCCATAGTTGGATGATGATCTCCTGCGCCAGATCGTCCCGGTCGTCGCGGTTCCTGCAGTACGAGTTGCAGACCTTGTAGAGGATTTTCTTGTGCTGATCAACCACGGTCTGGAATCTTTTCTGGAGTTCTGGTGTGGTCATCCGCTCCCTTATGTTGCGTCCGCTGCTGTGGCAACGTGTACCGTCACACTGTTATTCGCGCCGGCACTGAAAAAATCACAGCCGGGCCCGAATTTGTTTCCGGGATATGCTGCAAAATGGCCCTGGAGCTTCGAGTCTGCCCGCCGTGGCTGGGGTTGGGTTATGAAAAGGCATAACCTTGGCACCCCGGCGCTAGGTATCCGTTGGCCGGGCCTCCCCGGCGGCATCCCTGAGAAGAGTACGCTCAACAAGGGGGCAAGAAGGTCAAACAGGCCCGCTGAGCGTAGGCATTGATACCACAGTCCTTCGGCTATGCTGGATTCGGGGGCGAACTGAGCCTTTGGCTTACCTAACTGGTGCGCTGGCGCAACCGCTCCACCTGATCGGGCGCGAGGGACCTTGGGATTATGCCCGGATCACGAGCAACCCGGAGGTTATGCCCAGGACGGACTCTCAACGACGCTGGCCGGAAGTCGGCTTCGGGGAAGTAGGGAGCATCCTGGCGTCTCTGGTGCAAGGTGGCGATGAAGGCAAACCATCGGCTGCCGCAGCTTCTTTCTCTCGCCGTCGATTTAGGGAATGATAGCGTCCTTTATCATTCACTATCTGGATTGGCAAGCAGGCAACAACTTCGTTTCTTTTGCCCCATACAGGGACTATCCGCTCACTGGTTTGCTCCCGCGAAATGCGCCCACTGGCATTTCTAGACCCTAGCACGTTTATGGGGAGTAATCCTGTCAGTCGCACTCAGCCTTCGGTCAATGAGCGCTTTGGCCTGTTCGCACCATTTGACATTTAGGATCTGCAGGGCGAACATTTGCCATTCGGTTGATGCTTCACGTCTCGAGGAGAACCGGAGATCCATTTGCCACTTCTGGCTGAATATGGATACTTGCCTATGCGCGACCTTCGCCTCGCACTCCGCCAGCTCTGGAAAGCGCCCTGGTTTTCCCTGACCATCGTTCTTACCCTCGCGCTGGGCATCGGGGCCACCACCACCATCTTCTCGCTCGTTGAAGGCGCCCTCCTGCGCCCACTGCCGTTTCGCGATCCCCAGCGCCTCGTCCTTTTGGGCGACCGCCTCGGCGATGGCCTGCAGCTAGGCGTTACCGCCTCCGAGGTCGCCACCTACGAACATGCCGCTCAGGCCTTCTCCTCAATGGGTGCCTACGACACCACATCCTGGGAGCTCTCCGGTGGCCCGCTCTCTGAATCGGTGAACGGCGCGCGCCTCACCGCTAGTGTCTTCCCCACGCTCGACATCGCTCCCACGCTCGGCCGTGTCTTCAGTCAGCAAGAAGACGACGCGCACGCACCTGTTGCTGTGATTAGCTACGGACTGTGGCTCAATCGCTTTCACCGCGATCCCCACATCGAAGGCGCCACGATCACTCTCGACCGCAGGAACTACACTATNNATGAGTTTCACCGCCGATGAGCTTTCCCCATCCGCTGGCTCATGGGGAACCCACCTTGTCGCGCGCCTGAAGGACGGTGTCACCGTGCAACAGGCCGCGCGTGACGCAAATCGGGTCGCGCAGCAGGTCATGCGCAATTTCCCCCCGGACCTGGCCGCGATCCACATCCGCGGGGATGTTCTCCCCTTGCGCGAATCCATCGTCGCCGGCGTGCGCCCTCTGCTCCGCACGCTGTTTCTTGCCGTCTGCATTGTGCTGCTTATCGCCTGCGCCAATGTAGCGACCTTGCTGCTGGTCCGCGCGATCCGCCGCCGCCGTGAGCATGCCATTCGCCTCGCGCTCGGAGCCCACGCGGGCACTATTCTCCGCGAGTGCGTCAGCGAAGGTCTCGTACTGAGTCTTGCAGGTGGCCTCCTCGGTCTGGCTCTGGCGGCACTTGCTTTGCGCGCCACCGTGCCACTCTTTCCCGAGTTCATGCCACGCATCGACGCTATCTCCATCAATGCCGGCGTTGTGGGTTTTGCTCTCCTTATCGCAGTGCTGACCGGAGTTCTCTGCAGCCTTGCTCCGGCCTGGGCTGCTGTCCGCACCAACCTGCTCGAGAACCTCAAGGAAGACGCCCGCTCGGGCACCGGCAGCCTGCGCCAGACTTTTCTCCGCTCATCTCTCGTCGTTGCAGAGATTGCCATCGCCACCGTCCTGCTCACCGTTTCGCTCGCCTTCCTGCGCAGCTATCAGCAGATGCTCGCCGTCGATCCCGGCTTCAGTCCCGACCATGTCCTCATCGCCGGATACAAGTTGCCCGCGCAGCAATACGCGACCGAATCATCGATCGCCACCTTCAATCGCGAGGTCGTCGGCCGTCTCGCTTCCCAGCCCGCGACGGTCGCCGTCGGTCTAGCCAACACGCTGCCTGACACCGGCGGCCGGGGGCGAGCCGGTTTCACCATCGAAGGCGTCACTGTCTCCGGATGGAAGCTCAGGTTTGCTCCCTTTATCGAGACCTATGGCGACTATTTCCGCGCTCTCGGTATTTCCCGCATCGCCGGCCGCCATTTCACTGTGCGCGACCGATCCGATGCGCCCCTCGTCTGCATCGTCGACCAATCCATGGCGAAAGAGGAGTGGCCTGGTCAGAGCCCCATCGGCAAGCGTTTGCACATTGGCAATCCCAAACGCACCCTGCCTTGGGCTACCGTGGTCGGAATTGTGCCCGACGTCCGCATCGATGCCCCCGATCAGCCCGCGGGTGAGCAATGGTATTTCCCGATGGAGCAGCCTGCCATCATCGAGGGCACGGGCGCCACTGACATGCTCCACCTGTCCACCGGCTGGATCGCCCTCCGCTCCATGCTGCCGCCTGAGCAGATGATCCGCACTTTGCGCTCGGTCGTCGCCGGAATCGATCCGCGCCTCGCCCTCGATCCTGTGCGGCCCATGGCCGACGCCATATCCGCCGTGGAAGCGCCTCGCCGCTTCAATACCGCTCTTATTACAGCCTTCGCGCTGACCGCTTTGCTGCTAGCGGCCATGGGCATTTACGCGGTCATCGCCTTCAGCGTCTCACAGCGTACCCAAGAGATCGCCGTACGCATGGCACTTGGAGCACAGCGCGGCAATATAGCGGGGCTTGTGCTCGGCTCCGGCGCGAAAATCGCAGCCGCCGGCTGTGCTCTCGGTATTTTGGGATCGGTTTCCGTGTCT
>PKYX01000452.1 GCA_003132825.1 Acidobacteriaceae bacterium | reverse complement strand
ATCAAGGTGCACGATTCATATTTAGTATTGTTTCGTTTCCTTTTTTGACATTGTTCGTCTCTCAGTTGCTCTTGTGAAACCAGTTCTCGGTGCTGGCTCGTTTTCGTCGTTGTTGTGCCTGTCGCGGTTGTTCTCGGAAGAATGTCGCGCCAGGATCGCCCGAGAGCGACGATCTCCGACTCGGTCGACCCACAGCATCCCTGGTTTTGTCTCTCTTCGGTCGCATTTCACTTTTCCAAAGTCCGGCATGAGATAGCCCAAAGCTCAGTTTGCTCGAATGTGTTCACCTTGTGGGCGACATAGGTCCAGTACTGAGTCGGTATCTCTTGTTGGACTTCTTCGAAGAGGTTGGTGAAGTAGTGCAAGCTGCTGATCGGCGTGCCGCCTCCGTTCTGGCGGACCGCGTCGTACTTGCGCAGGGCGCCCAGCAAAATGGCACGCTCGACGTGGAGTAGCGAGACCCCGCGATGATGGAGCGCCAGAGCCAGTTTCTCATCGGCGGCCGTAAAACTACTCTGGACGCAGCGGCGCTGGAGAAACCGGCGTTTGACTTCTTCCACATAGCGTCGTGATTCGTCGCTGGCAGCGGAATCGTACTCGCGCTGATAAGGCCAGAAGCGATCCCTGATCTCGATGACTCGGTCTGCTCTCAGGGTGCAGACACCCTGCCGCTCTAGTTCTTCGAGGGCAAGATGCATGTCGCTTTCCTTTCTACCCAGCGCTCTAGCCAACTCTGCCGGTGTAGCCGACAGAGCGCCTCGGCCCCGCTCGGCGTGTAAGCAAAGCCAGACAAACAGTTTGAAAGTTGCGTCGGAAAGCAGTTCGAGGGCGCAGCGAACTTCCCGGCCGGCGGCAAACCAGCCGGTCGGCTGCTTCAGTTGGAAACGAGTTCCTCCACTCATTGGCCATCCTCCTGGTCGGGCTTGCGACCGAGCGTCTTGCGTATGGACTCGCCCTTGAGTTCTATGCGGTAGGCGTTGTGCAGCAACCGGTCGAGGATGCTGTCGGCAACGGTGGGATCGCCGATCTGTTCGTGCCAATGGGCCACCGGCATCTGTGAGGTCAGAATCATGGAGCGGTGCTGATAGCGATCGTCACAGACCTCGAGAAAGTCGCGGCGCTCACTGTCCTTCAGGGGCGCCATGGCAAAGTCGTCGAGCAACAGCACATCGATCTGCGCCAGCCGGAGCAACATCCGGCCCATGCTGCCATCCGCCTGGGCTACGGCCAGTTCCCGAAATAACTCGCTGGTTTTCTTGTGCAGAACCGAGAATCCCTCCCGGCATGCTTTCTGCGCCAAGGCACACGCCAGCCAGCTTTTGCCGATACCCGTGGGACCGGTGAACACCAGATTGAGTTTCTGGCGCACCCATTCGCTGCTGGCCAGCGTACGCAAGAGCCTGCGATCCAGCTGGCGGGGATGTTGGTAGTTGACATCCTCGATCACGGCGCGTTGTTTCAACTTGGCACAGCGCAGACGGCGCCCCAGGGCCCGATTCTCTTTCCACAGCCATTGTTGATCGACCAACAGGGCAAAACGTTCTTCGAAACTGAGTTGGTGTGACTCGGTAGTTTCCAGTTGAGCGCGGAAGGCATCGGCCATCCCGTGCATTTTCATGGTGTGTAGTTTCTCGATCGTGGGTTGATTCAACATGTTCGTTGCCTCCTAAATTGGTTTTTATTGCACGAGCTTGGTGGGGGATTGATAGTAGTGACCGCCGCGGAGATTTTCATGCTGTGGGCTGGTGCGTTCCGGTTCCTGCGCCAGGGTCAGTTGTCCGTCCAGGCCTCGTTTCAGGATCGACTTCAGGCTGGGATAGGAACAGGCCTGTGCTTGGAGAGCGCGTCGGCATGCCGCTTCCAGCCGAGGGTTGGAATAGGTCTTGGCCAGCCGGAGAATGCCCAGACAGGCGCGATAACCCATCTCCGGATGCGGTTTGTTGTTCAGGATCGTGCGAATGACTTGGGCCGTGGTCTCGCCCACGCTCTCTCCCCAATGAATCAACCGGGAGGGGGTCCACTCCAGATGAGCCTGATGACTCTTGGGCATGTGCTCGCGCACCGTGCTGTGGTGATAGGCAGTGAAGTTGCGCACGTGCGAGACCACGCGTTTTCCACGATGGAAGATCTCCACGGTGTGGGCGGTGAAACGTGCTTCGAGCTGTTCGCCGACCAGCGCATAGGGAACGCTGTAATAGTGGCGATCGACCTCGATGTGGTAGTCGATGTTCACCCGCACCGTCTTCCACTCGGCCATGACATAGCGCTCGGCCGGAAGCGGCTGCAACGCGGGTCGATCCAGGGCGGCATAGAGCGAGGCCCGACTCCCTTCCCGCTTGCGGAAAGGACGCTGATTCATGCGCTCCAGGAGTTTCGCGATGGCTTGGTTGAGATCGGCCAGCGAGAAGAACTTATCGTGGCGCAGTACGGCGATGAGCCAGCGCTCTGCCAGAAGCACAGCGGCTTCCACTTTCGCTTTATCGCGAGGCTTATAGGGACGCGCCGGCATAATGGCAACGCCGTAAAACTGTGCCATCTCCAGGTAGGTGCGATTCAGGTCGGGCTCATAGCGGCAGGCCCGAGTGACGCCGGTGCGGGGATTGTCGGGGACGATTAACTTACTGGTGCCCTGGAAGAACTCGAAGGCCAGGACGTGACACTCGATCCAGTGGGAAAGGTCCTGGCTGAGTGTGGCTCGCGCAAAGGCGTAGGAACTGGCGCCTAGTACAGCTACGAACAGCGAGGCCGGTTGGGCCACACCCGTTTCGCGATCGTAAATCGGAATGCTGGCACCGGCCCAATCGACAAACATCTTCTCGCCAGCATGGTGCTCCTGGCGTAGAACCACGTCTTGCTTCCGGTGCCATCGCCGGTACAACTCGCAGAAGCGACTGTAGCGATATCCCTCGGGCTGGCTCTGGCGATACTCTTCCCAGAGCAGTTGCAACGTCACATACTTGTTGCTTTGCAGTTGGTGATGGATGGCGCCGAAGTCGACGGGCCCCCGGACCGATGGACTGCCACCCGCCGGTGCCGCGGGAAAAAGCAATTCATTCAGTCGGCGATCGTCCCAATCCTCGGGCAGAGGCCAACTCAGACCCGCCGCCGAAGCCCGTTCTAGATAACGATGAACGCTGGCTTGGCCGATGGAACAACTACGGGCGATCTCGTTCTGCAGCAGGCCAAGATCGTACCGCAAACGCAACACTTCTTTGATTTTTCGCATGGACAGAGCCTTCTGGGACATTCGGTTTCTCCTCTAGCCAGAGGAGAAATCCCCATTGGTTGTCCAGCACCGCTTTCCTCTCCTACTCAGAAAGCTTGATCCAGAAACGTCAATATCAATCCCGGTTCCAACCCGCCTCTTTCATCGCGGTTCGGATTATTCACATCCCCGGAATCTCTATTCACATCCCCGGAATCCTTATTCACATCCTCCTGGAATCTTTATTCACATCGCCCCGGAATCGGTATTCACATGCCCCGGAATACGCACAAAAACACTACAACCATACAAACGAAAGCGGAGCTAAGAATGTCCCCCTGTTGCCGGATACTTCTCTCCAACGTAATCTTCAACCGCATCAAGCAGCATTTTGAATTGCCGAAGGCGGAACTCAAGATAACGTTTGATGGCTTCAGGTTTGCGGTTCTTGGTGGGCACGATGAAGCAGGACGGCAGGATCAAATCCGAAGCTGGGGCTTCGTCCGAGAAGCTCCTCTTCTCGGAAGTCGCTTCCTACTATCTGTCACACAAGGAGTGGAAGAAACGCTCGACCAAAACACTGCACGAGCACGTCGTGAAAAACTTCTTGGTTCCACGCTGGGGCGATAAGGTAGCCGTAAAAATCGAACCGCCCAAGATCAAGGCATGGCTCAAGTCGCTGGTTGCGGAGAACGGCACCCGCTACAAGATCAAGACTGTAATGGGCACGCTCTTCACATTCGCGCAGTCCGAAGGGCTTCTACCGCTCGGCGAGCAGTACAACCCGGTGCACTACGTCAAGGGCATCGAGTCCACGTCTGATTACGAGGCTGCGGTTCTCACGCCGGAGCAGTCGCTCAAGGTTCTGGAACAGCTTCAACAGCCTGAGTACACCATGCTCGTGCTGGTCGCTGCCACCGGAATGCGGATGAGCGAGATGCTCGGCTTGAGCTGGTCGGACATATCTGGGGATCGCGGGGAGATTCGCATCCGCGGGACGTATGTGTACGGCGAACTGGAGACGGGCGCGAAAACAAGGCTGTCAAAGTCCTCGATAGCCATGCACCACGTGCTTGGGCAGCTATTGAAGGAATGGCGTGCCGAGTCCGCCTACGCCTCGGACAACGACTTTGTGTTCGCGTCTCGGAAGCTCATGGGGCGCAAACCACGTCGCGGGTCTATGGTCGTGGCGGATCATGTCAAGCCCGCTGCGGTCAGAGCCGGAGTGATCGAGGTCAAGGAAGGCAAGACCTACCTTGACGGCGAACTGGTCAAGCGGTTCGGGTTCCACACGTTCAGGCATTCGCTCACGTCGTGGCTCATGGCTAACGACGAGAATCCGCAGATCGTTCGTGCGATGCTCCGGTGGAAGAACCTCAACATGCTCAGCCACTACACGCACGGCTTCAAGGCAGACAAGCTTGAGGCTCAGGGCGCTGTGCTGGAAAGGCTTGTTCGGGAGCCGAATCGGGAGTTGGATTCCGTGAGCAAAACCGCAACCGCTGCAAATGATTGAGAAATATGGTAGGCACGAGGAGACTCGAACTCCTGACCTCTACCGTGTCAGGGTAGCGCTCTAACCAACTGAGCTACGCGCCTCTAG
>PKYX01000039.1 GCA_003132825.1 Acidobacteriaceae bacterium | reverse complement strand
TCTCCTCATTCGCTTTGGCGAACAACTCGCGGAAGTCGGAAAAAACAAACTGCTCAGACATGAAAGAGGCCGCACCCGGAAGAATGACTGCCGAAATTGTATCCCGCGCGGGTCCGGGTTGCCCTCGAGTCACGCCCCAGCCCCGCTTTGCGTCGCTCCAAGACTAAGTCTCCAAAACCCAAAGACCCAGGTTCGCGGGCTGTGCGTCGTTCGCGGCCGGAGTCCGTTTATTCTAAGGACTAGCGCGATTTTGCACGATCCCCGTGGTACGGTCCTATTCCGGTCTTGTTCCTTTTCCCATCGAGTGCCCGGCACGGTACCGGGCGTGCGCGGTAGGCAACCCTTGACCAGCGGAGTTATTCTAAGGACGGTCAGACTATTTAAGGAGGCTACCTTGAACGCACCCCCGAGTTCCCGGAAACTTTGGAAGACAACAGTCGCCGCATTGGCTGTAAGTGCAGTTCTCATGCTGTCCGCACCGCGCCCAACCTATGCGGAAGACGCCAGAGCCAAGTGTGAGCACCGCGTCGAGAAAGCGGAAGCGAAACTAGACGAGGCTGTTCGCCATCACGGCGAACATAGTCCGCAAGCTGACGCCCGGCGACACGACCTGAACGCGGAAAGAGAACACTGCTGGAGCGAATATCACGGCTGGTGGGACGGCCATGCGCACCAGTGGCACACTGAGCATGACTGGGACCAGCCGGCGCATCCGTAGCTGATACTGGGTATGCGGGTGACGGCGAGAGCGAACGGTTTGCGTTCGGGGCCGGGGCAGGGATGGAGCGATCGACTAATCAGTAGATCGGTAGCTTTCGATACCGAGCCCAGCTACCGCCCCCAACCAATCTGTGAGATCGGTGCGGAATGAGAGTTTCGTCCGCGGGCCGATGCGCTGTCGCCGTCACGACTTTGATGGGCTGATTGCGAACTGCTGAAATTGAGCGCTAGGTTGCGCGATAGGACGCGTTGCTGTTGCTCGATGCCATCGGATTACTGTTTGGGAAGGAGTTTCGTCCATCCCTTTAGATAAAGTGTCTTTGCCTGATCGAGGCTCATCGTCTTTTTCACGCACACATTTCTCCAGAGTAGGGCTTCGACCTTATCTTTTTGGAAAGAGCCGAATTTACCTGCATGCGGCTCAAACCAGATGTTCTTTGGTCCGTCCGAACCTCCCATCCAGTGCGGAAACCAATGATCGAACTCGCCAGTGGACTCGTCGGTCGCTGGCGGATATCCATAGGCGGCGAGAATCGCCTTTTTCTCGGAAGCGGTCACGTCACGGGGGCGTTGAGTATTCGAGACACACACCAGCGACGCGTCCATTTCGCCCGGAGTTAAAGCGTGGTCTGGCATGGTGCAGAAGCCGGTGGACTTATCGATTTCAATGCTAGGACAGTGCTGCGCCAAAACCCAGCTGGTTACAAACACAAACGTCAATGCCATCAGCACGTGAGATCGCATGATTGTTCCCTTGCTGTTCTCTGTTCGGAGACGACTGTCAGGGCCGAGGACCGGGCATTTTGGGAAAGCGCGGATGTTAATCTCTATTTCCTCGTGGTGTCAAATCGAGTGTCGAGTGCATCAAGACTCCGGGACGAATGCGACTCTCATGTAAAGGCCTCCTTTTTCAGGCGCATACTTCGCGTTGCCGCTTCAGAGCCTAGGCCGGCCTGGCTGACCTGTAGCAGGGGTGCGCGTGCATCAGTCGGAGCATTACCGAGATCTAAAGAATTTTTAATCAGTACTGCTGACACTTGCTCGGCGGCCCCGGTTCAAAGGGGGCTGCCCTCGCCGATAGGACGCACGACCTTTCGGTCCTCTGGCGTGCCCCCATTTGAGCGTACTCTCCGAAAAGGCCATCCCCAAGCGATCTGCTGGCAGTTTCTACGCCAAAAGCCCAAAGGAAAAAGCCTGCAGGGCAACGTTGCCTTGCGTGATTGCAGGCTTCAGGGGCAGTGGACCAGCGTCCTAACCCGTCGATCGCGGTCGCCATGAAAATCCTTTTGGCGGAAGATTCGAAGGTATATCGCGCCCTCATCGAGGACCTCCTCAAAGACTGGGGGTTTGACTTGGTCGTCGCGGAAAACGGCGAGCAGGCGTGGGAAATTCTTCGTCAACCCGATGGTCCGCGCCTAGCCCTTCTCGATTGGATGCTACCCGGTATCGATGGCCTTGAACTGTGCCAGCGCATCAGAGCCATGCCTACCAGTGGACGCTACATCTATACTTTGCTGCTCACCGCGCGGGACAAAAAGGCGGATCTGATTGCGGCTCTTGAAGCCGGAGCCGATGATTACCTTGCCAAACCCTTTGATCATCCAGAACTAAGGCTGCGTCTCATGGCGGGAAAGCGGCTCCTCGAGCTGCACGAGGAACTGGTCGGTGCGCGGGAATCGCTGCTTCTCGCAGCCACTCGGGATTCCTTGACCGGCCTGTTGAATCGTGCCGAAAGCCTAGCTTTCCTCGACCGTGAGTTATTTCGTTGCCGCCGCAACAAAAGCCCGGTGGCGGTCCTCCTGATCGATGTCGATCATTTCAAAGCTGTCAATGACTGCTTGGGACATCTGGCAGGAGATGCCGTGCTGCGGGAAGTGGCGAAAAGGCTGACGTTCAGCCTGAGGCCCTATGATGGCGCAGGCCGTTATGGAGGCGAGGAATTTCTGCTGATGTTGCCGGGATGCGACTTGGAGTCCGCGACTCGAAGAGGGGAAGAAATCAGAAATCTGATTTGTCGAGCCCCGGTCATCACAGCCGCGGGGGAGCGTTTCATCACCATCAGCCTGGGTGTTACCGCTGCGGATGCTTCAACCGCGAAAGATCACACAATAATTCTAGGAGTTGCGGATAAAGCCCTANNACGGTAATTCTAGGAGTTGCCGATAAAGCGCTATACCGCGCAAAAAACAACGGCAGGAATAGAACAGAAGCGATCCCGCTGAGCGGTGCGGCCGTCGCTAGGCAACCCTGAAAATCACCGCGTCCGAAGCCAAAATGAAGATTGAGCCGGAAGAAGAGTTCGTTTGAGCGTCAGTGTATCCACGCAACGAATCGGGCGGACTGGTTAGGCGCAGGCACCATATTACGCATGGTGAATCGACAGTAGACCATGGCTTTTGGGGGTTCGCCACTGTAACGCCACAGAGTGAGATTTTATGGGCGCCGACCAAGGTCAGACAAGACCGGCCTGGACCTGCGGATCTGAGAATACGTTCGGGTACACTCACGCGGATATTGAATTACTGGCGAGTGGCGGATCAACTGAATCGAATATTTGATCCGAATCAAGCGAGTGCTGCGGGTGTGGAAAACCGGGGCGAAACTCTCCGGAACTCCTTGCCCATCTTTGCCTAAGTCGCGGGTATCTGATAGAAACGTAAGGGAACTTTGCTCAAGTTTGTGGGCGCTTAACTCAGCGGTAGAGTGCCACCTTCACACGGTGGAAGTCATAGGTTCGAATCCTATAGCGCCCACCATTCCGTCTTGCTCAGGGGAAGGGACTTGCGGATTCTGCCGTTCCCAAGATTACGGCACTCGGCTCCCGTTAAGCTCCGTTTTATTTCGATCCAGACGGATACGACTTGTGGCTAGACCCCCGGAATGACGAACGTGGCTGCGGCGTCCTGCTGAAGCCTTTCGACGCGCTCCCCTGATGCGCTGCTATCCCGTGAGCACTCGAATGAACCATGTCGCAAACGATGACCAAGAATGCTCCGTGCCCGTGGAACTCGCTCAGGTTCAGGATAGGCTGTTCTCGTAGTGGAAGCTAATTCTTGACAGAGATCGCGAATATCCCACAAATTGTGGGCAACACTACGGATGTTTTGACACACTGCTTCGCGGAAGATTTGATGGGAAAGCACCGACCAGTCCGACTGAAAGCGGAGTGCCCTCCACTCGCTTGCCATCCTGCGGTCTGGTCGCCAAGTAGCGAAGCACCCAAGTCCTCCCTTCTGCACAATCCACCTGCTTCAAACTTCCTTTTTGAAATCTCGTAGTAGCCATTTAAGTGTTGCCTTTCCGGCTTCTACGGGACTGCCGTGAACGATTATCCACACGTCTTGTCACGATCGTTTCGCGCTCGCTTGCGACTTGACGCGCGCTTCGGAATGTTCGGCTCGCAGTTTGTCCGCAACCTCGTCGGCCACTAAAGGCTTGCTGAAGTAATAGCCTTGAATCTGGTCACAATGATGTGCCCGCAGGAATGACATTTGTGCTTCGTCTTCGACCCCTTCGGCAATGACTTTGAGATTCAGGCTTTTTGCCATGCTGATGATTGCAGTTGTAATGGCCGCATCATCCGGATTCAGCGCGACATCCCGAACAAACGAGCGGTCGATCTTCAGCTTGCTAACCGGGAACCGCTTCAAATAGCTGAGGCTGGAATAGCCAGTCCCGAAGTCGTCAATCGCCAGGGACAATCCCATGTTCTTTAATTCCTGAAGAACTGAGAGCGTCACGTCGGCGCTGGATAGCAAGAGACTTTCCGTTACCTCCAGTTCGAGGTATTGCGCGGCGAGGCCAGTCTCGAAGAGCACCTGCCTGATAAGTTCGGAGAAGCCCTCTCGACGAAACTGGACCGCCGACACATTTACTGCCACCGACACTGCGGTAAGGCCCTCATCTTGCCATTTCCGGGCCTGAGAGCAGGCCGTCCTGAGCACCCATTCACCGATTGGTACGATCAGTCCGCTGTTTTCCGCAGTCCGGATGAATTCATCGGGTGGCACAAGGCCCATTTTCGGGTGTTGCCACCGTAAGAGTGCTTCGATGCCGGTGATCTTTCGAGAGGCAATATCCATCTGCGGCTGGTACATGAGAAAGAGTTCTTTCCTGTCGAGGGCTGTTCGCAAGGTGTTCTCCAAGTTCAGCCGCTCCACTGCCTGAGCGTTCATATCCGACGTAAAAAACTGAAAATTGTTGCGTCCATTGTCCTTGGCGGTATACATGGCGGCATCGGCATGCTTGATGAGGGTTTCGCTGTCCGTGCCATGTTCCGGGTAGATGCTGATGCCGAGGCTGCAACTAGCGCTGAGGGAATGACCCTGGATTACGATTTCAGCAGTCAGTCCATCCATGAGCCGCTGAGCGGCAACCGCTGCGTCGGCAATGTCCTTTACATCGCTCGCCACGACGATGAATTCGTCACCTCCGAGCCGGGCAATCGTGTCGTGTTCGCGCCCCCATGCTTTAAGCCGCTCTGCAACGCCTTTCAGAAGGAGGTCGCCGGCCGAGTGTCCAAGCGAGTCATTAATGTTCTTAAACCGGTCGAGATCGAGGAAAAAAAGTGCAACTTTGCTTTTCTTGCGGCGAGCACCGGCTAGTGCCAGCGATAACCGATCGCGCAGAAGAGTCCGATTCGGTAATCCCGTCAAAGCATCGAAATAGGCCAGGGATTGAACCCGTTCCTCGGCGACCTTGCGCTCGGTGATGTCAACGAAAGTCCCCTCAATAAAACTGGCGGTACCTGAATCGTCGTCAACGAGAGTTGCATTTATCATCGCCCAGGCGGATTCACCGTTCTTGCGCCGATAGTTCGTCTCGTGGTTGGTAAGGCTTTTCTCCGACTTGAGTCTTCTCAGGAACGATTCCCGATCAGAAATCATCTGGTAAATGTCGGCAATCGGAGTGGCTAAGATTTCCTTGGGCGAGTCATAGCCAAACATGTGAGCCGCGGCCTGATTGCACTCCAAGATGCGCCCTTCCATCGTGGTACGAAAGACTCCCGCCAGGTTGCGCTCAAACAGGAGTCGGTAGCGCTTTTCCGACTCGCGAATGGTTTGCTCGACCTGCTTGCGCTCTGTGATATTCACGAACGTGACAACCGTGCCGATCACGTTTCCGCCCCGGTGTATGGGGTGGGACCAGTATTCGGCTGAAAAACTGGCACCGTCGCGGCGCCAGAGAACTTCAGTGTCGATGTGTGTGCCATGCCCGCGGCGAAAAGCCTCGTAGATGTGGCACTCCTCCACGGGATAAGGCGTTCCATCCGGTCGCGAGTGGTGGATCAGCTCGTGCATATTCTTCCCATACAGGTCCGCAGGCTCCTCATAGCCCAGTAGACGGAGGCAGGCGGGGTTGCAAAATGTGCATTTGCCGTGAAGGTCAATACCGTAGACTGCCTCGGGGACTGAATCCAACACCAGCCTTACCAGTTCGTTGCTCTCTCGAACATCTTCTTCCGCTCGCTTGCGTTCGGTGATGTTGTAAATTGTGAGCACACATTCGGTTCCGCTGGATGGCAACAGCAAGCGACGAGACCAGTATTCGGCGGGGAAGCAGGTTCCATCCTTTCGCCAAAATAGTTCACCGACGATATGAAGCTCCCGATGGCAATCGAGTACTTTGGATAATGTGCACTCCTTGGAAGAATTGGTGGTTTCATTCTGTGAGCTGTGATGCAGCAATTCGTCGAGGTTTGTTCCGATTATTTCCTCCGTCTTATACTGGGTCATCTTTAAGAGGGCGTCGTTGCAGAACGTCACGTTTCCTGCTGTGTCCAATCCGCAGAGGCTCTCGGTAACGACATTCAGGAGGAGCTGGAGTTCAAGCTTCGACTCGCCGGGGGAGCTTTTTAGTAACCGACTCAGAGGCATGATATTCCTCTTTTCTATTTGACCGATGCTGTCCGGAGAACCCATTCGCCAATCGGCAGGATCAGGCCGCTATTCTCGGCAATCCGTATGAATTTATCGGGAGGCATAAGTCCTAATTCCGGATGCTGCAAACGGAGTAGTGCTACCAGCCCGGTGATCTTTCCACTGGCGATATCCATCTGTGGCTGATACATCAGAAAGAGTTCTTTCTTGTCAGGTGCCAGCCGCAAGTTGTTTTCCAAGGTCAACCGCTCCACGACCTGAGCATTCATATCCGCCGTAGGACGTATCGTGGGCAGTGATAATCAAAAATGCACTAACTACTGGCTTGTGGGAGGCGTCCG
>PKYX01000168.1:1020-4591 GCA_003132825.1 Acidobacteriaceae bacterium | reverse complement strand
GGTATTGCTGACGCTCAGATTGACCCCTCCGGGAGCGTACGGAGGACGGGGCACCGAGCAGCCGTTGCCGGAAACGCCCAGGGTCGGAACCAAGAGGTCAAAGCCGGGAGGATCGAGCGCCAGCATATTCCCGTCGGGGAGCGCGCGGATCAACCGGGGAGTTCCGGCAGTTGGAGTCGTGGTCACGGCCGGAGCCGCCAGGTCGCTGCACACTGCGAGGGTGGAAACTGCCGAGGCTGCGCCTCCGGCGATGTAGGCGAACCCACCTTCGGCCTGGAAGGCGACATCGGTGGCCGGAGCCGTGGAGCTCAGCGGAACGGTCTCCAGCGCATCGAGGGTGGAATAAATATAGAGAGTGCTGGCGTTCCCGTTGTTGGCCAGGATGAACGCCTTCAGGCCATCGGAGGAAAAGGCCGCGGCCGTAGCTCCGGTGATATTGAGCGGAACACTGGTGGTGCTGCCACAGGTGCCGGTTCCGGCACCGGTACAAGTGAAGATATACACCTGGTTCGGGGTGTCGACGGTGTCAGAAAGAACCGCCACCGTGCCGTCAGGAGAAACCGCCAGGACCTTGCCGACGGCCGAGGGGAACAGGGTGGTCGAGCCGCCGGAGGGATCGAGCACCATCACTCCCTTCGTGCCCAGCTCGCCCCGATCCGTGCCGAGAAAAGCGCGGGCTCCTTTCGGGTCAAAAACCAGGGAATTGGGGGTCGCAGGCAAGGCGGTGGTCGAGGAAACCCCTGCGCCAGTCGACGAAGAGCTGGAGCCGCTGGTCGAGGTGATCTCGGCAATCGCGCTGACACAACCCTGTAGGGTGCCGCAGCCGGTGCTCGTGACCCAGGCGCTCGTGGATGTGCTGGTGGCGGTGGTGCTGCCGTTATTCGAAATGGTCAATTGCACCCACAGCGGCTGCAGCGTGGGGACCGGGGCCGGTGGATTCGAAGGGGTGTAAGGATAAGAAGGATAAATCGGCAACGCTGGCACGAAGCCGATGTTGCAGGTGGGAGGGGTGCAGGAGGCGATGATCGAGGCCCCCCCGCCAGAGGTTTGAGCGGTGGCGGGAACATTGGTTGTGCTTCCTGTCGTGCAGTTGGAGGCACCCACCG
This sequence comes from Acidobacteriaceae bacterium, assembly GCA_003132825.1. Taxonomy (GTDB): domain Bacteria; phylum Acidobacteriota; class Terriglobia; order Terriglobales; family Acidobacteriaceae; genus PALSA-270. Next base: position 3,485 of record PKYX01000168.1, on the reverse strand, counting down.
CGACCGAGGAGGGGTTTGTCGAGCACCAGGTCAGGAAAGTGCCGGTGATCGAATTATGGTTAGTGTCAATNNGACGAGCTGCGCAAGCTGCACCCGGGCCTGGAGATCGACTGGCTGGCCCAGCACCCGGTCACCGCGTTGCTGGCCGCGCCGTCGAGTGCGAGAGTGATCGATTGCACCGCACAGGTGGTGAAAGTGAAGGGGGCGCTGGCCACATTGTTTACATCGGCGAAGATGTTGGTGGTGCCGGGAATATTGGCGGTCGCCAAAGTTTGGCCGGGCTGTAACCCGCCGGCGGAAGTGGCGACTGGAACCGTCGTCAGGCTTACCACGAAGCCGTTGACGGCTTGCCACTGGAAGGTCCCTACGGTCGCAGTAATGTCAGTCCCGCCGCTGAAGGCCGTCGCCTGGTAGGCGAAACTTTGACCTTTTGAGAAGCATGGGCCGGGGCCGAGCAGGGGCTGCGTCTGACCTGGCACCGGAGTGACCACGATGCTGTCGATATGCTGGTGCACGTAGACCGTAGTCGCCGGGCTGCTCACTCCCTGGGCGGTGGCCATGACCTGCGCGACCCCGGCCGGTCCTGGGGTGCAGATGGTTGGACTGCTGAGCGAGTCCCAAGTACCGGCGCAGGCGAGTCCGCTGGTCGAAATGGTCAGTACCGACGGGTTGGTCGATTGGTAGGAAACCGTCGTGGTCACAGCGGTCGCGCTGCTGCTCTCAGGAGTGGCGGTGAAGGTCTCCGTGGTGCCCACTTCGAGAGACAAGGTGGGGCTGGGGGTCAGGGTGATGATGGCGGGAACGGGCTGGTTGGCGGCGGAAGTGACGGCTTGACTGTGGCTGCAGCCGACGAGCAAACCCGCCCCGCAAGCAATAAGGATTACAGCCACTCCCGACGCCAACCTGCCCATGCACCCTCCCCGCCCCATGGCCGCCCACAGGGCGAGCACGCTTCTTCCTAGAAAACTGTCAGTGTAGAGGCTATGAATCATTTCAGCAAGCCGAGCCGCTTGCCGGGTGGGAGTGAGGCGCGGGTCTGCTCGGGAAATCCCGAGCGATGGGCGAGGGATTTCGTCTCATCTTCACTCCGTCCCCGCCCTTTCCGCGCTTGCATCTGCCTCGGCAATGAGATGCGTGAAAGTCTGGTTGACGATGTGTGAGTCCGGTTGCTATATTTGGAGGGTTCCGCGAGTTCATTTTGGCTTGCCTGTTAGCGTGGTCTTTTCGCTGCGCGTGTGCGCGCGTGGAAAACCCAGATTGAACGCAGCTAAGCTTTGAAGATACACGCCTGCGGATGCACCGCAGACGCCCTCGCTGAAACGCTTCGCGCTACCTTCGGCTCCCGCTAAGGGCTGGCAGAAGGATATGTGGAGCGAGTGCTGACGAAACGGAGCAGCTCCCGGGTTGTAATGGTGGAAGCCGCCGGGCCTGGTGCCACCGTCGTCGGCGTTAGTCTGAACGGGAAACCGAAAATTTCTCGCCGGCTTTGGTATGCGGCGGGAAGCATGGTTGGCCGGTGGTGCCATCCAGCCCCTGCAACCAAAGGGAAAAGAAGAAGCTGCGCGGTTGCGCATTGGCGCGCCTAAGCGGGCGTATCCAGGCGTGGGCGTGGCTCGAGGAGCAGCCAACAGTGCCGACCTTCAATCAGTTAGTTCGGGATGGCCGCAAGCGGCCGCGCTATAAGACCGCGAGTCCGGCCTTACAGGGGTGTCCGCAAAAGCGCGGAGTCTGTACCCGCGTTTACACGCAGACGCCGAAGAAGCCGAACTCAGCGCTGCGCAAAGTCGCCCGGGTACGGCTGACCAACGGGATTGAGGTGACAACCTACATTCCCGGAGTCGGCCACAACTTGCAGGAGCACTCGATTGTGCTGATCCGNNAAGGATCTGCCGGGCGTGCGCTATCACGTAATTCGCGGCACACTCGACGCGGTCGGGGTGGCCAATCGCAAACAGAGCCGCTCCAAGTACGGAGCCAAGAGGCCGAAGGCCTAAGGCGGAGAGCTGACATTCAGGAGTTCATCGCGCAATGCCAAGAAAAGGACATATCGCCAAGCGCACCGTGCAAGCCGATCCGGTATACGGATCGGACCTGGTGACCAAATTCATCAACTCCATGATGTGGCAGGGCAAGAAGAGCACCGCGGAAGGAATTTTTTATGAAGCCTTGACCCGCATGCAGGCCAAGGGCGGCGATGAGGCCCTGAAGCTGTTCAAGAAAGCGGTCGAGAACGCCAAGCCCCTGCTCGAGGTCAAGAGTCGACGCGTGGGCGGCGCCAACTATCAGGTGCCGGTCGAAGTCAATGCCGATCGGCGCACCTCGCTCGCCATTCGCTGGCTGATTATCTACTCGCGCGGCCGGGCCGAAAAAGGCATGGTCGACAAGCTGAGCAATGAGTTGCTCGACGCCGCCAACGGCCGGGGAGCGGCGATCAAGAAGAAGGAAGACGTGCACCGCATGGCGGA
>PKYX01000168.1:0-955 GCA_003132825.1 Acidobacteriaceae bacterium | reverse complement strand
ATGGACTGGATGGAGCAGGAGCAGGAGCGCGGCATCACGATTACCTCGGCCGCGACCACCTGTTCCTGGCGCGACGTTCGCATCAACATCATCGATACTCCCGGGCACGTGGATTTCACCGCCGAAGTCGAGCGTTCGCTGCGCGTCCTCGATGGAGCGGTGGCGGTGTTTGACGCGGTTCACGGNNAAGATCGACAAAATGGGCGCTGATTTTGAGCATGCGATTGACACCATCCGCAAGCGCCTCAACGCCAAGCCGGTCGCGATTCAGATTCCGATTGGCCAGGAAGATAAGTTCAAAGGGGTCATTGACCTCATCGCCATGAAGTCCATCATCTGGGAGGACGACACGATTGGTGCCGAGTACGTCACCGGCGAGATTCCCGCGGAGCTGCAGAAAAAGGCCGAGGCTTTCCACGCCGCGCTGGTCGAAACCGTCGCCGAAAACGACGATGCGATGCTACACAAGTTCCTGGAAGGCGAAACCATTTCTGCCGAGGAATTGCGCGCCTCGTTGCGCAAGTCCACGGTGGCCCTGAAGGTGTTTCCCGTGGTGGTGGGCACGGCGTTCAAAAACAAAGGCGTCCAGCCGCTGCTCGATGCGGTGGTCGACTACCTGCCCTCGCCGCTCGACACCAAGGAAACCAAGGGCACCAATCCCGATAACGGCGAGGTGATTGCGCGCAAACCGGCGGACAATGAGCCCTTCTCGGCGCTGGCCTTCAAGATTATGGCGGACCCGTTTGTTGGCCAATTGACCTTCATTCGCGTCTATTCCGGGCAAGTCAAGTCCGGCGATTCGGTGCTGAACTCCGGCCGCGGACGCACGGAGCGGATTGGCCGCCTGCTCAAGATGCACGCCAACAAGCGGGAAGATATCAGCGAGATTCTGGCGGGCGATATCTGCGCCGCGGTCGGGCTGAAAAACGTCAATACGGGCGACACGATTTGCGAC
>PKYX01000077.1 GCA_003132825.1 Acidobacteriaceae bacterium | reverse complement strand
ACCAAAGCCGACGTACTGAACACCTTGCCGCCCGACAAGTTTGCCAAGGCAATTCGACACGCTTGGTGAGAACATCTAGCCGGCGATGCTTCCGGCTACAATTCTGTTGGCGTTGATCTGAAAGCGCATAGAATGGTCGAACCGAGGCCACGATGCCTGAAGACACGCCGCAGCCGCCAGCCCCGTCCGAGCCGCTCATCACNNGAACCTCAAATCCCGTTCAACATTGGCGAAGAGTTCGGCACCGCTCGCAAGAACCTACCGCCGACGAAGATTTTGCTCCTGGCGGTGGCGGGGATTGCGATCGTTATGGCCGTCGTCGGCTTCGTGCAAAAGCCGCGGCAAACGGCAAGCGGCGGCATTGATAAGGTCACCATGGTCGAGCTGCCCGGGCAGACCCAAGTGATGGTGGCCATTGGACTCTCGATCCACAATTTCGGCAAGAATCNNGTTGTCCAGGACGTGGGGGCCGTTCTCCAGGCCAACAACAGCAGCTTTCCCGACCAGGCGGCATCGGTGGTCGACGTGGCACGTTACTTCGAGGCTTTTCCCGCTCTCAAAGAGCAGGCTTACGACCCGCTCAAAATGGGGACAAGCATTGCTTCGGGCGGCGATCTCCAGGGAACGATCGTGGTCACGTTCCCGGTTCCCGCCAACACCTTTAACAATCGCAAGTCCCTGACCGTGACCGTCTCGCCCGCCGAGCAACCCATCCCGCTGGTAATGACCAAGTAAGGCCGTCCCGCTGCGTGCCCGAGGAGCCGAGAGCCCCGCACCCCGGATGCTCGCGCGCGCCCAGGAGTCCGCGCCGGAGGGCCGCTTGGGGCGCTCGCGACTGGGCACAGTCTGAAAAGCCCCGGAAACCGGCAAGGACTGAGGTTTTCTCCGTTACTGGTGTTTCTGCAGAAATCTTCTGCGGGCAAGGTGGTTATGGGCGTCGGGTTTGATTTCGTCGTATTTCAGGCAGCTGATGGACCCATCGACTTCGAGCACCGCCAGCGCCACGTCGTGCGCACTGGCGATGCCGTGTTCGCGTAGCGCGCGTTCCAGTTCATCCGTACTGACGCGCTCCTTCGCCATATGCGCGGTGATGATCTGTCCGTCGTGAATCAGCAGGCTGGGCTGACCCTCGACCAACTTGCGGAAACGGCGGTTGATGCCCGAAAGATCGGCGATGAGGTAGTTCAGCAGCAGCAAGGTAGCGGCGGCAATGACCCCTCCGAGCAGCGACGTGTCCGGCCCGGTCATGGCGTTTTGTACAGAGTTGCTGATAAGGAGTAACAGGGTGAGGTCAAAGGGCGTCATTTGCCCGACCTCGCGCTTGCCGCTCAGCCGCACGCCTAACAGGACGACGGCGTAAATGACCGTCGTCCGCAAGGCAATTTCGATCAGAACATGCCCGCCGGGAAACATCGCGGGATTATTCGCCCGCCGTCACCGGCACGGGCGCATTCTTCGGGGTGCTCAGGTATCCACTGACTTTATTCTTGTCCACGGTCCAGATCACCAGTTCGTAGAGCATATGGTCGCGTCCGGTGTAGAACTGGATCGGCTCGCTGACGTTGCGGTCCTTCTTCTCGATGGTCTTATCGTCGGAGGTCACGTTCAGCGTGAACTTGCCGCGTTTGACATCCGTCTTCTTGAGTTGCAGGCTGACGGTCGAAACCGGCTGCGGCTTCGCCCCTTTGGTCAGGCTGAATTCGTAATAGTTGCGGTCGCCCTTGTGCTTGAGCACCTCGAGGTCGCCGCGTGTGTTGGCAATGAGACCGCTCTGCACGCCGAGGTCACCTACCGCGCTTTGCAACTTGGCTTTGGTGGCTTCGAGGTCAGCTTTGGTCGAAGCAACGTCGGTCTTGACGCCACCCACATCAGTTTTCACTCCGTCGACCGCGCCGTTGACCTGGCTGATCTGTTGCTTCTGCTCTTCCTCCAAACGACTTTCCGAGGCTTTCTGCTGACGCTGCAACTCAGTAGCGCGCTGCGCGAGTTCTTTCTTGGTCATGCCTAGCTGATGGGCCAGGGTCTCGTCCGAGTCCTCGGCGGACTGCATGCGCTTGCCGAGATCGGCAATCTGCGTGCTGCTGGCGGCCTGGTCCTTGCCCAACTGTTCAAGGCGTCCCCGCAGGTCGAAAAGAAAATACAGCGAACCGGCGACGTAGATGAGCGCTAAAGCAAGTAATACCCATTTGCCTGCGTTGCCTTCGCTCTCGGGCGCAGGGGAAGATTCATCCGGCATAAGGCTCCTTCGACTGGTTGAGGTGGGTTGTTAACTTATTGTTAAGCAGGGAGCAGAGGGTGTCAATTGCCGCCAAGGTACCTGAAGGACAGGTCGAGCGCTGCCTGCCGAGCCCATCGAAACCTGCGCTCCGGACCTCGGTGTCGCCCGTTCGCTGGTTCCGGTTAGAGCTTCAAGTGTCTCAAACGTAACGCATTCGCGATCACCGAGACTGAACTAAAGCTCATGGCGGCGGCGGCCAGGATCGGGCTCAGCAACACTCCGAAGAAGGGATACAGCACCCCGGCGGCAATCGGCACTCCGAGCGAGTTATAGAGGAACGCGAAAAACAGGTTCTGGCGGATATTGCGCATGGTGGCATGGCTGAGCCGACGGGCGCGCACAATACCGGCGAGATCTCCCTTCACCAGGGTCACGCCGCCGCTTTCCATGGCGACGTCGGTGCCGGTGCCCATGGCGATGCCGACGTCGGCCTGCGCCAATNNGTCGTTTGGCTGTCCCCGGTGAGCATCACCAGGCGCAATCCTGCCGCCTTGAGATCGCGCAAAGCTGGTGCCGCCGACGGCTTCAGTGGGTCCGCGATCCCGACCAAGGCGGCCAGGCGGCCATCGAGTGCCACAAAGACGACAGTTTGTCCCCGGCTACGCAATCCTTGTGCTTCCTGCGACAGCCGATCGGCGCCCACCCCCAGTTCCTCGAGCAACCGTTC
>PKYX01000555.1:5179-5304 GCA_003132825.1 Acidobacteriaceae bacterium | reverse complement strand
CATGTCGGAATCGTGGTGAATCCGGCGCAGCGCGCCTTCTTCAGCACCCTCGGTGACGGTCCGGGAATCGATACCTACGACGCGCAGTATTGGAGACAACGAGGGCCCGCCAGATTTTATCGCTA
>PKYX01000555.1:508-5170 GCA_003132825.1 Acidobacteriaceae bacterium | reverse complement strand
CGTGCGACCGCATTAGGCATTGGCCGCGCGAGATTTTCGACAAGCCATTCCACCGAGCGTTTCTCAGCCGTTTATCCCAGTGCAGGAAAATAAGCGCGCATGGGCCGAGCGGCAGAACCACGAAGCGAATGTTCACCAGGGCCTAAACTACGTAAAATGAGTTCGCGCCCCGGGGTCCGAGGCTCCGGTGCGGGAATTGTGCCTGGTCGCAGTCTTCAGTGGCGCATTTCGAAGCTGCTCCCGATGGTATCTTTGTGACCGCGGACGCTNNCCGCGGGTACAGCCGCTGCAAGGCCAACTTGGAGGGTCGGGGCGCCGCATTATTCGGCTTGCGGACCAGAATCATCGCGCCATTGGCATCTTGTACGACGTGCGCGAAGAAAATGTCGCTTTCCTCGAGTTCTCGAGGCACTTTCGCCGCCATGGCCTTCCCGTGCCGGAAATTTACGCCGACGATCTGAGCCAGGGTGCCTACCTCGAACAAGACCTGGGCGATACGACGCTATTTCAGTTCCTTTCGGAAAATCGTTCCCGTGAGGGGATTGCCCCCGCTGTCATTGAAACCTACCGCAAAGCCTTGGCNNATCTGAATTATTTCAAATATTACTTTTTGCGTCTGGCCGGAGTCCCTTTTAGCGAACAGGCCTTGGAGCAGGACTTCAGCCGCCTGGCGAAGTTCTTGCTCACCGCTGCCCACGAGTACTTCCTCTATCGCGACTTTCAGTCCCGCAACGTCATGCTGTGCGACGGCCAGATGTTTTTTCTGGACTACCAGGGAGGTCGCAAAGGCGCGCTGCAATATGACGTAGCTTCGCTACTGTATGACGCGAAGGCTGACCTGCCGCCACAGCTGCGCCAGGAACTGCTCGATCACTATCTCGACCAGCTCGGAGACTTCATCCCGCTGGACCGCGAAGCCTTCATGCGGCACTACTACGCCTACGTTTATGTGCGTATTATGCAGGCCCTGGGGGCTTACGGTTTCCGCGGTTTCTATGAGCGTAAGCCCCATTTTCTGCAAAGCGTGCCTTACGCGCTGAAAAACCTGCGCTGGCTGTTGCACAACGTGCAACTGCCCATCGCGCTGCCCACGCTGATGGAAGCATTTACCAGCATGCTGGGTTCTGAGAAACTGCAGAGCCTCGCGACTGACGCCGAATCGTCGAAATTGCCGAGCGCTACGCGAAAAACCGAACCTCTGGTCGTGCGAATTTTCAGCTTTTCGTTTCATCGGGGCGCCGCGCCGAAAGACGAAGCCGGAAATGGCGGCGGCTTCGTGTTCGACGGCCGATCGGTCCCCAATCCCGGACGGGAACAACGATTCAAGGCTCTTACCGGCAAGGATGCGCCCGTGATTGACTACCTCAATCAGCAGGAGAGCGCAGTCCAGTTTCTCGCCCATGCGGCGGCGTTGGCGGATGCAAGCGTCAGCAGCTACCAGAATCGCGGTTTTTCGAACCTCATGATTTCGTTCGGTTGCACCGGTGGGCAACATCGCTCGGTCTATTTCGCCGAGCAATTGGCGAAGCATTTGCACAAAACCAACGGCGTACAGGTGCTCGTGCGTCATCTTGAGCTGGAGAAGCTGGGCAAATGAAGGCGATGATTCTGGCTGCGGGGCTCGGTACGCGCCTCCGTCCATTGACCGACAATCGCCCCAAGGCGCTGGTGGAAATCGCGGGGCGCACCCTGCTTGAGATCGCACTCGCCCGGTTGCGCCGCTTCGGGATACGCGACGTCATCATTAACACTCACTATTTCGCGGCCATGATTCGGGATTACCTGGAGAGCAACCAGTATTTTGGAATGAACATTGCGATCTCGTTCGAGGAGGTCTTGCTCGACACCGGTGGCGGCCTGAAACAAGCCGCCTATTTCTTTCGCGACGGTTCCGGAGATTCTGAAGAGCCGTTCCTTTTGCACAACGTCGATGTCATCAGCACGATTGACTTGCGACGTATGGTCGAATTCCATTCCGAACATCAGGCCCTGGCGACGCTGGCGGTGCAGGACCGTAAGACTTCGCGATATCTGCTCTTCGAGGAGGGCTCCGAGCTCTGCGGAAGGCGGTCCGGGAAGGATCAGACTACGGAATTGGTTCGCCCCGCGCAGCGGGTGCTGCCCCTCGCTTTTGGTGGCATCCAGGTAATTTCCCCTCGCTTTCTGGCCATGATGAGCGAAGAGGGAGCATTTTCGATCATTAGCTCCTATCTGCGCCTGGCTGCGGGCGGCGAGAAGATTCTCGGCTTCCGTACGGACGAATATTATTGGCGCGATGTGGGAAGACCGGAAAGCGTGACCCAGGCCGCTGAGGATTTGCTGCAGCAAGAAATCTTGCCATAGATCCATAACGCCGCGCGGCTCATGCCGGCCTACCCGGTTTCTGCGCGAACCTAACCCCAGAATCAGAGCCTCAGGAGGCGTTAACGCAGGGTTTGGGGCACCTCGCAGGTCACCGCCGTGGGCTCAGGGCGCGACGGCTAAGCGGCCCGGGAAAATCCTGAGACACCCACACAGTCCCTCAAGGTGTTAATTTCCCGGTCACCAGGTAGTCCTGGGAAGGAACTCCGAATGCATCGGCAACACGATTGAAGAAGGCAAACAATGCGGTAACGTACACCGCCTCTGCAATCTGTTCCTCCTTCCAGCCGGCGGCTCGTAGTTTCTCAACGTCGTCGGGGGTCGAGCGGTACGCCGCTTCTGTGATCAGCTTGACGTATTCGAGCAATGCACGCTCTGCCGGCGTGAGGCCCGCTTCGTCCAGCTTGCCCTCTAAGACTGCCTGCACACATTGATCAGTGGCTCCCTGAACCCGCAGGAAGTAAGCATGGCTATCCAGTCAATACGGGCACCGGTTCAGATAGGACACGTAGCTGGCAATCATTTCTTTGTAGCGGCGCGTGAGGTGCCCCTCCGAGAAGTGGACCGTGTTTCCAAACTCGATCACTTGGCGCAGAAAGTCAGGCCGTGCTCCGAAACACTTGATGATGCCCGGTACTCGCTGTCTTCCCGAACCCGCCCGCCAGACGTCATACGCTGCCGCCGTTTCGCCTGTGGCTTCGGCATCCTCGATGACTTTGATCTTCGTGGCCGATTTCGCGGCCGGAGGCGCNNGAGACGGATTCTTGACATCAACCCGTTCCCACTCAACATTTCATCCATGAGTCTACCCGCCGGGCTGCAACACGGCCACCGAGCGCTCAATAGCCTATGTGGTGCAAGACCGCCACCACCGCTGCGGCCACCAGACAATAGACGCCGAACAGATACCAGCGTCCGCCTTCGAGCCATTGGCTTAGCCACTTCAAAGCCAGAAGGCCCGCAAAGAAAGCCAGAACCGAACCCACGAGACTCGAAAATATCGTAGAGGCTAGAGTGGCGGTTCCACTGACGTGCTCTGCCTGGATGAGACGCATCGTTTCACGAGCGACAACCGGCGGAGTTAGAACCACCGCTAAGGCAAAGCTGAAGGTTTCTGCCCCGGATCTGGACACTCCGGCCAGTATTCCCGCAGAGATGGTTGCACCCGAGCGTGAAAAACCACGGAATGGCAAGCACAGTCCTTGCACGGCCCCGATCAGACCAGCCTGTCGCAGATTCAAATCGCTTGTTTCGGCCAGAGTCTTGGGGCCTTGCTTATCAACCATGCCCGCAATCAAGATCAGCACCCCTGCCAAGGCCAGGGCTGGTGCAATGATGTCAAGACGGCTGAAGAGATCCTCGATCTGAGCATGCGGTACATCTCGATAGACCGTTTTTTCGATGCCCTTGATGATTGCTCCGGCAACCACCCCGGTACAGACCGAGGCGAGGGTGAGCAGTCCGACAAATTTCTTGAAAGCCGCGACGTTCTGCCCGTATGTGTTGCGCCACTTTTGCCAGAAGTAGACGATTACCGCGAACATCGTGCCTGTGTGCAGCATGACCAACAGCAGGGTCATGGGCGGAGACGATGGATCGAGATCCATTAACTTCTCCGCCACGATCACATGCGCAGAACTCGAAACCGGCAGAAGTTCGGCCAACCCCTGCAGGATTGCGAGCACGATGACCTTCGAAAGGGGCATATGCCGATTCTAATCGGCTTGAGCGTAAACCTGTAAATCCAGGAATGGCATCGCCTTCTGCGGTTCGGATTCTGTTTTGCCGGATGTACATTTGCAGAATAACGATCCTGCGCTATGAAAATGATTAATTTTGCTTGCCAGTTGCCGAAGAAATGCGCTCTTTGAACGGCAGTGGTATTTCCGAATGGGCAAGGAGTGCCATCATGTCATGCAGACTAGCGATCTCGAAGTTCGAACTCGCACGAGCGTTGTCAAGTCTATGCCAGACAAAACGAGACGGGTTGAAAAGCTTCAATTCAATCGCGTGGACCGCCGCCCAACGCTGCAGAAACATCAGCACGTCCAAGCCTTCCGCCCCGAGTGCGTGCACTTCGGTGAGGTCCAGCACAATTATGCGTGCTTGGCCCTGGGACGTAACCGCGTCACGCAATCGGAAAGCCGCTGGACTGCGTACAATTTTGCCTTGGCACTCAATGACAGCCATCTCCCCGATACGGTCCATACCGAGACGCATGAATCCTCCTGTAGGTTTTTTGGCTTGAACCTGTGCTAATGGCAGTGCAGAACGCCTTCCAAACGCTATCCTTAGGTTATC
>PKYX01000555.1:0-481 GCA_003132825.1 Acidobacteriaceae bacterium | reverse complement strand
GCCTGCCTGTCCGTCCCTGACCGGCTCGCCAACTTCACGGATCATGAGACTCTCCCGGGCTTTTGTTCCCACTCCATACTCCGTAGCAGCTCGCCGCGGACGGCACTGCGAACTCCACTGAGGTATCTGCGCGAGGTGCTGTCGCGCATCGCCGAGCGCCCCATTACTCTCATCGAGAGGCTGCTGGCTTCGAACCTCGCGGTCCACCGGACTTTTGCAGCTCCGGCCCCGGGGGAACGGAGGGTCAATCGGAGTTGTAGGACTTGGGAGGTAGTAGGAATTGAAGCCCGAAATAACCGACGANNGGCGATGGATCTTGTAGCGAGCGCCCAGGCCAATCGTGGGTTGGCTTTCGGAGGGATGGAAAGTGCCTTGGGAATAGAATTCCATGTCCCCTTCGAGGCTGGAGGTGAAATCGTGGCCGACAACAAGGCCACTGAGCCAGCCGTCCGGTCCTTGGTGGACGAACTGATAACCGATT
>PKYX01000376.1 GCA_003132825.1 Acidobacteriaceae bacterium | reverse complement strand
AATCTAGTGGGCTACTCGCTGACCCGGCAAATACGGATCTTCCGCCAAAGGAGGAAGTTCCGTGTCCTGCAGAGGCGCAAGAAGAAGCCGTCATTCAGTACGCGCCGCGGGCTCATTCTGGTGGTTGGTATTGCCACCTTTGTAGCGTTGGTTTTCATTCTCGTGTATTACGTGTGGTATCTGCCCATCGAAAGGTCTATGCAGTAGGGTCGGGGCGGCTTCTCGATCGGTAGGCGCAAATGAACCGGGAGGCACTTGGCCGGTCATCGAGCCCCCGAGGCGTGACGCAACCCCGAGGAGCGAACTCCCGCGCGCCGCACTCCCTTCCGCAAGCGATGCCCGAAACACCCTCGCTCACCTCAGTTTGCCCCACTCAATGTCAGATCTGCGAGTGTCCGATCTGCCAACGCCAGGATCTGCGACCGGTACAGACCCTGGCCATGGCTCCCGTCTTCGAACCTGTCGGTCAGGGAGTGACCCTCAATTTTCGAGAATCACTTACGCGCGGGACCTCTTTTCAACCTAGGGCAAGTAATACCGGACCGAGGTGAACACCATCCTGTCTGTCCCCTGCGGCTCACCGCGCACACCGGACCAAGTATTGCGCGTCACATAGGAGAATTGCGTACCGACCTGGAACTTGCCTTTAGGCCCGTTGTAGAAGCGATACCAGAATCCGGCAGTGCCCTCGATCAGGACTCGCGTGTCGCCCGTGCAATTGGCGAGCGTGCCCGGGTTGAACCCCGCCGTGCCGCTCGTGCTCGGCACGATCTCAGTCGAGCAGCCGCTGTTGGAGAATAGCGGGGCGCCATAGCCGACCTCTTTGTTCAACGTGGAATCAAAGTCGGCCGTCCGACTGGCGTACTCGGTTCCGCTATAGAAGTAGACGTCAAGCTTTGACCCGTGCCGCTCGAACGTCGCCAGCCCCTGGTAACCACGGATTAGGTCAACCGTCCCATCGGCATGAATCGAAGCATCAGGAAGCTGTCCCGCACCGTAACGCCCCACACCGCTACCCCCGAAGCCATGCAAGCCGAAAACGAAATGCTTGTTGTCGAAGGCCCAGCGAGCGTTGGCGCCGATGCCCCCGCCGTTCTTCGAAGCGTTATAAGCTTCGTCTGCATTGGCCGCCGTCGAAGAGCCGCACGCCGCGCTCGCAAAATTTTCCACGCAAGGGAATACCCGATCCCGGAAGCGGTCGAAGATTCCGAATACTTCATAGTGTCCAAAGCCGGGATCGAAAGCCAGTTTGGCGATAATATCGGGCGAGGGATTGAAGGAGTAATTCGAAGTTGAGTTGTAGCTGTTGCTTGCGCCAGTCTCCCCGAGCAGGAAATTGTCGGCATTTTGATGCGTGGTAATCGTGGCCTCGGAATTTTCCATCGCGACCGCAAACCAAACCTTGTCACCCAGGTCTTTGGTTACGCGAAGTCCGTACTGGCGCGCGAAGGTGAAGCCGACGTTGTAAGTCGAATCGATGGTCATGGGGCGAGAATCGTTGACTTTGCCAGCGTCGTCGCTCGGGCCAATTCCTGCCTTGTTCTCTGTCAGCAGGCTCCACATCTGGCCGCCGAGGAAGCTCCAGCCATTGTTAAACTTGGCCTGGCCCCACGCCTGGCGGATGCGGAGAGTGTAGCTATTGGTTTGTGTAGCCGAGGAGGTGACGCCGGCGGAGAGGAAGTCGCCGGAGACGTAGCTCGAAAGCGCCACGTTCTTCACACGGCCTTCAATAAACACGGTGGGGCGAGACTGGCGGGCTGAGCCAAAAAACTCCGACATCGAGCTCTGTGAAGCGCCGGGCAGGGCCACCGAGTTGAAGGGTGTAGACACGTCCGCTCCGAGCGCGCTCGACCGCCGCACAAATTCGGCTGCCACGAATCCGCCCGGTGTGATGGTGACCCCTTTGTAGTGAATGGCCAGGGGACTCTCCAGGTCATTGACGCTCTTCTGCGTCTCGCGCAGGATCGCTGCCGTGCTGGTGAAGTTGGTCCGCAAGTCCGCCACATCGACCTTCAGTTCGCCCACGGCCTGTTGCTGTTGATTAGCCTGAGACTGCGCCGCATCTGCCTTGGCTGTCGCGTCGGACGCGGAAGCTTCAACTTGCTGGACCGCCTGCTCTCTGCGCTGCAACTGGTCTTGTAACACCTGAATCTGTTGCTGTTGCGCCTGCAGTTGTTGTTGCTGCGCGGCCAGAGCATCCTTCAGCGCCTGAACGTCCGCGGCCGTCACCGCCGGTTGCTTCGGCTTGGCAGCCGCCGCCTTGTGCGTCCTTCCGGAGGTCGCGGGGCCGGATGGGGAAGTTTGTGCCCAGGAGCCGGCGGTGAACGCCGCGACCGTCAGAAAGGTGAAAAAACGCTTTTGGGTTGCTTCCATGGAGTGCAGTCCTTTTCTTTTTGGGAGTTTGGTCTTCAATGCATTGGGTCGAGGTCCACAGAACGATCCACACTGGACTGATGCCCCTCGGTGCTCCGAATTCACGGACAAGCCTCCAATGTCTAGTGGTCAAAGTATTATAATCAACTTAGTAGGGATTGCAAGGCGGCCTCCCCCCAAGCAGGAGACCTACAGGGGAACGGGCCGTGGATCTTGCGTCAGAAAAGGAATTTCGCGCCCAGTTGGACGAGTCGGGGCGGGGCGGCATTGACCACCTGACCAAATGTGGAACTATCAATATTCCCGTCCACGGCCTGCGGTCCGAAGAACTGAGCGTGATTGAACACGTTGAACCCTTCGAGCCGAAACTGCAGGGATTTCGCTTCAGTCAGGCGCACGTTCTTGAGCAGGGCCATGTCGAAGTTGTCCATTCCCGGGCCGTAGAAAAAGCGCCGCTTGGCGCTGCCGGGCGTGCCCAAAGCGTTTAGGCTGAACTGGGAGGTATTGAAATACTGCTGCCCGTTGCGCGGATTGTGATTCAGATCGAGAGGACCGGGGGTGAAGTCGGGCTCATCCACCCCGAAGTTATTGATGCCGTTGGGCTCGGAGCCGAGCAGCGAGTTATCGCCGAAGTTGAGGAGCGTCACCGGTAATCCACTGCTGAAACGGGTGATCCCGGAGAGNNTGTAGCTCACGACGAAATTGTGCTTCACGTCAAAGGCCGACAAGGCTTTGCTGAGGCGAGGATTGAGGGGATTCACCTCTTCCCCCAGGTTCGAAGACTCATCCTCGGACTTGCTGTAGGTGTATCCGGCCAGCACATTCAGACGTTTGCTGGTGTGACGCAGGGTAATCTGCAAGGCATTGTAATTGGAATTGCCAACGGTGGCCTGGTTCGCGTTGCTGCCAAAGTTCGATCCGAGAGGCCCTCGGGTTCCCTGGTAGACCTGTCCGGCAGCGGTCGTGTACATGCTGTCTTCGCCGAAAGGGCCGCAGGGAGTCTGTCCGGGCGCGAGGTTCGCGGGATTGCTCAAGAACAGACAGAGCGACGCGTTGCCCGGGTTCGATTCCTCAAGCACAAGGAGGCGATGAGCCTGGGTGCCCACGTAGTTCACGCTGAGCAAGGTGTGGGTCCCCAGTCCGCGATCGACCGACAACATGTATTCCTCGGTATAGGGAATGCGGTTGGTGGTCGAATAGTTTGGCAGCCCGGTAATGGGCTCGAACTGGGACCAATTGACGCCGGCGTCAGGATGACTGGCGCTGCTGTTCAAAGGCGCGAGCGTGACCGGGAAATACTGGCCCAGGTTCTGGCCGCTGGCCGCGGTCACGAAGGGAGTGGCAAATAGGGGAGGAGCGGGGCTGGTATAGGTAGTCCCGTAGGGGGCATTGGCGCTCATCACGCCGATGGTAAGAGCCTCGATGGCGGTGTAAAACATTCCGTAGCTGGCGCGGATGCTGGTCGTCGCCGGGCCCCCCCATATTTTCGCCAGCACGCCGTCCCCAGAAACGCTGGGGGAATAGGCCAATCCGATGCGGGGAGCAAAATCGCGATTCCCCGGAGGCGCCAAGGTCCGGGGCACGCCCGGGTCGGTCGGATAAAGGATGCCGGCGGGAGCTCCCGGAAACACCACCGACTGCCGGCCCGGTACAAATGTCGCAATCTGGTTGTACTTCTCGTACCANNGGCTCAATCCGATCCCAGCGCAGACCATAATTCAGGGTGAGGCTCGGGGTTAGACGCCAGCTGTCTTGCCCAAAAAGACCCAGGTACCGGTTGCGCCCATAAAAAGGTTGCAGCTGGCTTTGGTTGTATTGGCTGGGAACGCCCAGCAGGAAATCCGCGAAGTCGGAGCCGGTCTCGGTCCCGAAAAACAGGAAGCTGCCGTTGAACTGAGCGATCGCATTGACGTTGACCTGATCGTAGTGGAACTCGCCGCCGGCTTTGATGGTGTGAGTTCCGAGGACTTTTGAAAAGTCGTCAAGCCACTGGAATGTGTTCCCAATCTGGTTCAACTCATTGGTGTTGGTGCCCATGGTGAAGCTATTGAAGCCGACACTCTCCACCCCTTCGGTCTTGGGCGAGAGGGCCACAATTCCCGAAGATCCTGGGCCCACCTCAAAGCCCTGCGAGGCCAGGCTGACGCCCGTTCCGCCCACGGGTTTTCCCAGGTCATTCGCGTCCCGCATGTAACTAAAATGAAATTCGTTCACCGCCGTCGGGCTCAGCGTTTTCGTGTCACCCAGGTCGAGCAACTGCGCGCGGCCGGTATAAAGCGCGTTGAAACCCGGAACGTTCGCACCCCCTTGAGCCACCGGGTAGGGATTGTTCTGGGACCAGTTATCCAGGAAATAGTAGGCGGACACCAGACCCCAGTAGGTATTGGCATCCAAGCGGTAGGCTCCTTTATCATCCCGCAAAGTCTGGTTGTAGGCGGAAGTCGAAAAAGTGCCGTTCGCCTGGTTGGGCGTTGGAATATATTTCAACAGGTCGGTGGCAGGCGCGGACCAGGCGCTTTGGGGGATCACGGCGTTCGGAAAAACGCAGGTCGCCGGGTTGCATCCGGGCCTGTAATAGGGTTCGCCGGGCGAGACCGCATAGCCCAGCTCTTCGGCCAGCCGGCCCGCCCAATACGGCCCGCTCACCGTCGCCGGGACCGGGTTTCCCGCGGCGTCGGTGGTGACAAAGGAATTCTCGAGATCGGCCAGATTGCCCGCACGATCCTCGAGTGAAGGCACCGGAATCTGCCCCGTGTCCACCCCCTTGGTCGATCGAGTTCCCTGATAGTCCGCGAAGAAGAAGATCTTGTTCCTTTGGATCGGACCGCCGAGAGTCCCGCCAAATTGGTTTTGGTCGAATGCCCCGCGCTCGGAAGAGAAGTAGTTGCGGGCATCGAGATCGGTATTGCGCAGGAATTC
>PKYX01000327.1 GCA_003132825.1 Acidobacteriaceae bacterium | reverse complement strand
GGCACGGTCTGCCGCAAGACTGCATCAAAGCAGCCTACTGGGTAGGGGAAGCTGCGAACGGAGAAAACGCCGCTGCCGCATTTAACCTCGGCCTCCGTTACCGAGACGGTGACGGGGTTCCGGTTCGTCTCGAAGAGTCTGACAAATGGCTTCGCAAGGCGGCCGCACAGAACTATCCAGGAGCGCAAATCGCGCTAGGCACTCTTACTTCAAATCTAAGTCATATGTCGTTACAAGGGCAGTAGGCGAAGAATCCCACAGCGATCGTCGGTCGCGCACCGGTCCTAGGGAGCTCTAGGCGCTGGCCTGAACTTCGATGAAAGCGAGTGACATCCGAAGGCCAGCGAATCTGCCCGTTTGATCGCCAAATCATCATAGTGTCGCCGCCTCCCATCCTCTGAAGATCGGCGACGCTGCCCCGCGCCATGAACGACGGCGCTTCGCCGCGCCAAACCCATGGCCAAACGAGCGCGACGACCGCCAAAAGCATCGCCATTTATTGCAATTCTCGACAGGTGTGCGTGGTCTGGCTTTTGGCCCTCACGCCAGAGGTTGGCTTCTGATCCACCAGGTTCGAGCAAGCTGGCGAACGGCTCGGAAGGCACCGGCCGGCTGAAATAGCGTCCNNAGTATCCTTGCGCCTCGTCACATTGGTAAGCCTGAAGAAAGGCCAGCTCTTCCTCGGCTTCTACGCCCGCGGCAACTACTCGCAGCTTCAGGTGGCAGGTAACACAGCCACTGCTAGGGCGCACCCTGCACTTTCTTGAAAGGGGCGGCCTCCAAGGCCAGGTTTTCCAGGTACTGCTGCAGCTCTTTCTGGCTTGCTTCTTCCAGACCGGTGAACTCGATACCCATGCCTACCCCGCCAACGCTCGTCCTGACAATCGCTGTGGTTTGAATGCGCTGGGAATTGAGCCAAAAAGTGACGGTCACGGCCTTTTTCAGGGGGAAAGGCACCAGGGTCTCGACGTAACAGCCCTGTCCGCCGATATCGGCCGTCTTGATTCCCATGTGTGAGCCAACGGTGTCATCCCGGATTTCGATGGGAAACGAAATTCGGTGCCGGGGATATTTTCTCCTATCTTTGGCAGGCGGCTTGGTTCGGGAAATGGGATTGGTTGCGGTGGCCTTCAGTTTCTCGCTCTCCTCTTTCCAAGGACTCGGCTGCCCCTCCACCATCTTTACTCCCACCTCCATATTCAGGTCCGACCCAGCCGCCACCCACATCACCTTGAAGCGGGCCTTCTTGTCACCGACCTGTACCCCGATGATTTCCCCAACCGCGAGACGTTTTTCAAGTCCTGAAAGCTTGGCGCCGTGATCGCTGATGTCGTGGGCCCGGGCACGTTGGGAAAAGGGACGGCTGTCGGCATCCATCCCAAATACATGAATCACGAGATCTACATTGAAACGGGGTTCTGAAGTGTCTACCATGCGATTATTGGCGCGTTCCGGGCTTGCCATTTGGACTGGGCCGCTGCTCCAGTTGCGGCATACCCACAACGTCAGGTAAACCTTCCTGGCGATACCTTAATTATGTACTTGCCAAAGACCAGAACAGAACAACATAGATGTAGGCCTCGGCCGATGCCGCCTAGATTGGGTTGCGGCCCATTTCGGAACAGCTATTTAGCCTTTGAGGCGTCTAGATTACTTCTCACCCTGGTCTGCGCTCGGACGATGGTCAGATCGGTAACCCCGATCCCGTCATGCAGGCTTGGCGAGCGTTCCGACCTCGCAGTGGAGTGAGGGTCCCCCCGGGCGATCCTGGGCGCCACCTTGCTACAGTCAGTATTTGAGTTCTAAGTCGAATGCCTTGAGCAACTGCTGGGAAAGCGGGCAGGAGGGAGGCAAGAATCGGTTTGGCCTATGGAATGGACGATAATTGATGATTCGCATACCGAAGCTCTGAAGAACGCGTCTACGGAGTCCCATGCGGCCGAGTTCGATGAATGTGATTCCCCTCAATTCGGGCGCAGCTGCTACCTCGCAACCTCCGCCAGGCCCCTCCAGCATCCGGTTGCTGCCGTGGCTCGTCGCAGTTGCGTTCTTCATGGAGTCGCTCGACACGACCATTCTGAACACAGCGGTACCGGCGATTTCGGAAGCTCTGAAGGTGGCCCCGCTCAGCATGAAATCGGTGCTGGCCAGTTACACGCTGAGTTTGGCGGTTTTCATTCCGATCAGCGGGTGGATGGCGGATCGGTTCGGGACCCGCCGGGTGTTTGCATCCGCAATCGGCCTGTTCACCCTCGGATCTTTTCTCTGCGGCATATCGAGCAACATTCATCTGCTGGTCGCCTGTCGCATCCTGCAGGGCTGCGGCGGAGCCATGATGGTGCCGGTCGGGCGGCTCACGCTGGTGCGCACCTTTGCCAAGTCCGAACTGATCCGCGTCATGAGCTTCGTCGCCATTCCCGCCTTGATTGGCCCCATGCTCGGACCGATTGCCGGTGGTCTCATCGTCGGGTACCTGCATTGGCGATTTATCTTTTTTGTCAACATTCCGATCGGCTTCGCCGGTTTGTTGATGGTCTATCTACACCTGCCGGACTACCGTGAGCGAACCAACCCGCTCGATGTCGTCGGACTCATCCTGTTCGGGTCGGGGGTAGCGCTGCTGTCCTACGTCCTCGAGGTATTCGGCGACCATGCACTCAGCACGCGCGAGATTCTGGGGCTGCTGACGATTTCTATCTCGCTCATTGCAGGCTACGAACTTCATGCCAGAGAGATTGCATTTCCCTTGCTGCAGTTGAGCTTATTTCGCATTCGCACCTTCAGCGCGGCGGTGAGCGGCAGTTTCTTCACCCGGCTGGGGATCGGCGGAGTACCGTTCCTGTTGCCGCTCCTCTACCAGGTGGGCCTCGGATTCACGCCCGTTCAGTCGGGCCTGCTCATCATGCCCCAGGCGATCGCCGCCATGAGCACGAAATTCCTTTTGCCGCGAGTCCTGGCCCGCATCGGCTACCGCGGCGTGCTGATCTCGAACACCGTGATCCTCGGTCTTCTTCTTCTGGCTTTTGCGACCATTGGGCTCCATACCCCGGTTTGGACGATTGTGCTTCTGGCGTTTTTCTATGGGGCCTTCACTTCGCTGCAATACACCAGCATGAATACCCTTGTCTATGCTGACATCACCGAGGAACAGACCAGCAACGCAAGTTCTATCGCCAGCACCATGCAGCAAATGTCCATCAGTTTTGGCGTCGCTTCCGCCGGGCTAGCCACCGCGTTTTTTATTCCCAGTCGCACTCATTCCAACCCGGCACAACTGATTCATGGCATCCACGAGGCATTCGTCGTGCTGGGTGGATTCACCGTCCTATCCACCATCATCTTCCACAAATTGAAACGTGGTGACGGCGACAATGTGAGCCAACAGAAGGTCCTTCACGCCGAGTGACCATCCATCGAACCTCCCGGAATCATCGGGAGCGCCAGTGCGTCGCAGATCCCGCCGCCGGTTGTAGCGCCGTCCCAAAAAAAGGCTTCGTCCTCGGGAGCTGCTTCTTGGCCACTGGCTGCCTCCGCCACTACCGCCGCAGCAGAGGGAAGGGAGACAGTTCCTGCGGAGACACGCAAGAGCGGGAACCACCGAGGCGTCTCCGACGGGGTCCGGTCTAACCCAGAACCTATGTGTTACTCAGCCCGGCGTACCCGCACCAGACACCGTGCGCCTGCCGCGAGGACAAAACAAGTTTCCGCGAACTTCAGCTTATAATGTGGTGCTTTATGGCCCTTCCTGTCGGCACCAAACTCGGGCCCTATGAAATAGTCGCAACACTCGGATCGGGCGGTATGGGCGAAGTCTATCGGGCTCATGACTCCCGCCTAAACCGAACCGTAGCCATCAAAGTTTTGCCCGCCGATCTTTCTGCTGATCCGGAACGGCGAAAGCGTCTCCTTCACGAGGCGCGCGTCATTTCCATCCTCTCTCATCCGCACATCTGCGCGCTCTATGACATTGGGCAGCAGGACGGAATCGATTTTCTGGTGATGGAGTACCTCGAAGGCGAAAGCTTGCAGGCGCGGCTCGAAAAGGGGCCGCTTTCTCTCGACCTGGTCTTGCGTCATGGTCAGGAGATAGCAGAGGCCTTGGGTACGGCACATCGCAAGGGCATCGTGCATCGAGACCTGAAGCCCGGAAAT
Source organism: Acidobacteriaceae bacterium (assembly GCA_003132825.1). Classification (GTDB taxonomy): domain Bacteria; phylum Acidobacteriota; class Terriglobia; order Terriglobales; family Acidobacteriaceae; genus PALSA-270. The sequence goes on along the minus strand of PKYX01000327.1, from coordinate 5,843 downwards.
GTCATGCTAACGAAATCCGGCGCCAAGCTGCTGGATTTTGGGCTAGCCAGATTGGTAACGCGTTCTGGCGCTCGGGCCTCACTCGACAACCTTACGGCCGAGTCCACTCGCCTTACCCAGGAAGGAATAATTCTGGGCACTTTCCAGTACATGGCTCCGGAACAGTTGGAGGGCAAGGACGCAGATTCCCGGAGCGATATTTTCGCGCTGGGTACCATTCTGTACGAGATGACAACGGGCAAACCTGCATTCAGCGGCCAGAACCACGCGACCCTGATTGCTGCGATCCTGGCATCGGAACCGCCGCCGATTTCGACCTTGCGGACGATGGTCCCTGGATCGATCGACCGTTTCATCCAGCGCTGCATGGAAAAAGATTCAGAGGAGCGATGGCAAAGTGCCAAAGACGCTGCGAGCGAGTTGCAATGGATTTCTCAGGCGATCTCCAAACCCGAGACCTCGCCCGTGGGGCGGAAAGGAAAGGCTCGTGAAGGTCTCACCATTGCCGCTGCGCTGCTCGCGGCACTGGCCGTTTTTGTTCTGGCGTTCGCCTACTGGGGCGCAAGACCTCACCGTGCTGCGGTCGTGCGCTTATCGTTGCTCCCGCCTGAGAAGACGCAATTCGATCACATCGTCCTGGCGCCGGACGGGCGCAGCCTGGCTTTCACAGTGGAGGGTCCGAAGGAGAAGCGAGGACTATGGTTGCGACCGCTGGACTCAACCACAGCGCAACTACTGCCAGGAACCGAAGATGCAGTGAATCCGTTCTGGTCCGCGGACAGCCGCTCCATCGGTTTTTTTACCGAGGGCAAACTCAAGCGAGTAGACGCTTCCGGAGGGGTTCCGGAGACGCTTTGTAGCATTCCTCATCTCCAGGATCCCGAGGGTGCTTGGAATAAGGATGGAATAGTTCTTTTTGGCAGCCAGGTGTACAAGGAAATTCAGCAGATCAGCCTCACAAACTGTGCCATCAAGCCGGTCACGCAAATCGATAATTCACTCAAGGAAATCGGCCATACGAGCAGCTGCTTTCTGCCGGACGGGCGACACTTTCTCTGGGTGTCCCATCANNGTTGGTCCTGCACAACGCTTCCATGCCTTCCTATGTGGCTCCCGGGTACCTGGTGTTTGCACGGGAAGGGAAATTGATGGTCCAGCCATTCGACGCGACCCTTCTCCGCACTACGGGAGAGCCTGTTCCCGTCGTGCCTGAGCGAGTAGCATTCGATGACTTTAGTGGAATCGCCGTCTATTCGGTGTCCCAGGATGGAGTGCTGCTCTACCTGCCGGACACGCCGATCGCGTCCCAGTTGCAATGGTGGGTTCGCTCTGGCAAGGCCCCGGAGAATATAGCCGAACCTGGACTCAATCGTATGCTGCAGATATCCCCCGAAGGAAGCCGGGTTCTCGTCGACCGTTCTTCGGGCATTTGGATTTACGAAATCACGCAACACATCTGGAACAGGTTCACCTTCGACGGAGGCCTGAGTGAGGCCCGTTGGTCGCCTGACGGACGACAGGTCTTTTATACCGACCGTCAAGGGAGAGTATTCAGTCTTCTCCGGAAGGCTTCCGATGGCTCGGGAGCTGAAGAAACAATATGGCAATCAGACCAGTGGCTTGCACCTAGGTCGGTGTCGCCGAATGGCCGCTACCTGCTTTACGAAACCTATGACGCTCAACAAGGGTTTCAGTTATCGCAGTTGACATTGTCCGGTAATCGCCAAACAACTGCCTTCATTCAGACACAGTTCAATGAGGGGAATGCGACTTTCTCCCCCAATGGAGGTTGGGTAACTTATGTCTCCGACAAATCGGGAGAATACCAGATCTACGTGCGGCCCTTTCCCGGGCCAGGCGAGGAATGGCAAGTCTCCTCCGGCATAGCGGCCGAGGTCGGCGGTGGCAGTTCGATCGCACTCAAGTGGCGCGCCGACGGAAAAGAAGCGTTCTACCTTTCTGCAGATTGGCAAGTGATGTCCGTACCCGTCACTACCGCTCCGAGATTCCAGACCGGGGTTCCCCGGCCGCTTTTTGCAGTTCCACCAGGCTCCCAGTTCGATGTAACCGCGGATGGGCAGCGTTTCCTAGTAAATGCTCCGCTGCAAAACAGCGAGGCTCAGCCGCTGAACGTTGTTCTCAACTGGAATTCGTCACATGCATCCAAGTGATCGCCGTGGCCGGCTGTCAGCTCGGCGTTTGTCCATTGGGATCGGGTGTGGATCCTGAGATTCGGGAAACAACTGGCCGCTGTCGCCCAGTCGAGAACGGGGTACCTGATACCACCTGCTTGGTTCGCCATGCTCGCGTGCTCGCTGGGGACCTGGGATGGTCATGTAGCCTATGCTTTTCCTGAATCGGTCAACGGGCCAGCGCTAGCGACCTGATGGCACTTTTCGATCAGGGAACCTGGAAAAAAGAGTGGACTGGCCAGAGGCTGTAACTTTACCGGCATTTTGAAACCGCCTAAGATCTAGCAGTTGTTCGCGGACGGCCATGCGATGCGAAAGTTAGAATTCCTGTCGTTGCTAGTGGCAATAGCTGTGCCGACGCTCGCCCCACAGGATGCTCCCCTCCACAGCATGCTCAAGCGGATCACGGTGGAGGAGTTAGGGCAGGTGCTGGCGGCGGCCCACAGCGAGCCGGACCAGGAGGTTGCCCAGCAACTTTCCGGGCTGGAACTGACCGAACGTCTCAGCACTGTCAGATTTTCGCATTGGGAAATACAGTCACCTGGTCCGAAGAGCCGGCAGGCGCTGATGACGCTGGCCGATGTGTCGGCATTTCTCGATCTACCGGCGGCGGAGATTCCTGCTGTAGCCGCTCCGGACCTTCGAGCCCAGCGCCGGATGATGGCTCTGACTGTGGACTATGCGACTAAGACCATTCATCAGCTGCCGAATTTCTTCGCAACGCGAGTTACAACCAGCTTTCGGGATGAGCCGGAGATCTATGAAAGGCCGAAGATGGAATGGTTTCCCTTCTATCGCCCGTTACCCGTTACCCGCCAATCTCCGTTGCGTTCCGTCGGCCAATATAGCACCACTGTACTTTATCGCAAGGGGAGGGAGGAGGTGCGTTCCAGTGCGGCCCAATCCAAATCAGGTGGTCCACAGGGATTCACTACCTCTGGAGAGTTTGGCCCCATTCTTGGCACGCCCAGAGCACGTTGATCTGGAGTCATTGGGAGCAGGGAGCGGCAGGGCCAGAGGCAGTCTACCGTTACGCTATACCCGCGGAAAAGTCGCATTACGAAGTAGAGTACGGGTGTACCCGGGGGTTGGCTCCTCAAATTCCCGGCCCCCATGTTCCGCAATTTTCCGCCTATCAGGGAGAGATCACAGTGGACCCAGCGAATGGGACGATCCTTCGCCTGGTTCTGAGAGCATACCCGAAGCCGACCGATTCGTTTGTCGACGCCGACATCGTGGTCGAATACGGTCCAGTGGAGATTGGGGATAAGACTTATATCTGCCCGGTGAGGAGCATCGCCCTTTCGCTGGCAGAGAATTGCGAATTACCAGGGAGTTCTCCAGCACTCCTGCAAACATTGCTAAATGACGTCGTCTTTCAGGAATATCACCTGTTTGGTTCGCGCACTCGCGTGCTGACCGGGAGCAACTGAGAGACAGTTGGTGTCGATTTTAGGCCCCCGGAGCGGTCTCCGAGGGACCCGTTGGTTGAGCTTACCGTGAGCATCAGGTAGATTGGGTGTCCGCAGGAGGTAAGTTCCCATATGTGGCGCAGTTTCGTGGAACGCGTCAGGAAGACTTTAGCAATGCTGGGAATCCTGGGCGGGTTGGCGTTGATGCCAACTTCCGCCTTCAGCCAAACTGTACGGAGCGTTGATCGCGGTGTTTCTCCCGCCGACAAGTGCGCCGGTCTGGTAAATTTTCAGATCCCAGATTCTGGAATGGCGATCACCAAAGCCGAGTCGGTTCCGACCGCACCTCCGAATACAATCAAGCCGTCTCCTTTCTCTCCCTCCATGATTCCGGTTGCGGTTCCGTCGTATTGTCGGGCTGAGGGAATCATCCGTCAGCGGACCGGAGCAGGCGGCAACCCCTATGCGATCGGCTTCGCCATTGCTTTGCCCGACAGTTGGAGCGGCCAGTTTCTGTTTCAGGGCGGCGGAGGTCTGAACGGTTCGGTGCAGCCTCCTTACGGCACGGCGGCTGCTGGGGATACTCCTGCGCTAGCGCGCGGCATGGCGGTGGTCTCAACCGACAGCGGACACAAAGGTGCCGTCTTTGATTCATCTTTCATGAAGGACCAACAGGCAAGCCTCGATTTTGCTCAGACGGCGGTCGGACGCGTGACCGTGGTGGCGAAAGCCATTATTGCGCATTACTACGGCCAACCAGCGAGGCGCTCTTATTTTGCGGGCTGTTCCACCGGAGGACGTGAGGGCATGCTGGCCTCCCAACGCTACCCCCTCTATTTTGACGGCGTGGTTTCGGGCGATCCTGCTATGAACACCGGCTACTCGAGTTTGGGGCTCGCTTGGGCGGCGGTGGTCTTCAACCAAATTGCTCCGAAGGACCATTCGGGCAAACCGGTTGCCAGCCAGGATTACTCCCCCAGTGACAGAAAGTTGCTCATCGACTCGCTCCTCGAGGCTTGCGATTCGCTCGACGGATTGAAAGACGGCATGATTTTCAATCTGCAGGCCTGTCACTTTGATCCAGCGGTTCTTACTTGCAAAGGCCAAAAATCGGGCACTTGCCTCACCTCCCAGCAAGTTGACGCGCTGAAGAGTGCGTTTGCCGGCCCGAAGGATTCTCGCGGACATGAAGTCTATGCTCCATTCCCTTACGACACGGGCGTGGGGGCGGAATCGCCAAACTCGATTCCCGGCTTCTTGCCCAGCAGCTCGGGTTTCAGCCCGTTCCCGCGTAACTTCTCTCTCCAGATCAATGTGGATGAGCGGGAAGCGGCGGCGGACGGCGATGCCATGCAGAGGTTGACTGACACCAATCTGTGGACGAACTTATCCACATTTTCCGGTCACGGGGGCAAGCTTCTGTTCTATCACGGCGACAGCGATCCCTGGTTCTCTCCCCTGGCAACCTTCGACTACTACAACAGACTCACCCAGGATAATGGCGGCGAAGAGGAGGTGCGGGGATGGAGCCGACTCTTCTTCGTACCCGGCATGAGCCACTGCGGGGGAGGCCCGGCAACGCTCGACCACTTTGATTTGCTGAGCGCCGCCGTGGACTGGGTGGAGAAAGGCATGGCTCCGGACTTCGTCGTTGCCACTGGCACCGACTTCCCGGGACGCAGCCGGCCCCTGTGCGCGTATCCTGCCTACGCGCATTACAAAGGGCAGGGTAATACCGAGGATGCCGCCAATTTCGAATGCCTCGCTGGAGGACCGATTCGATAGCCGGTTACGATTTGTTCACCAACCAGGCTCGCGATCTCAAAGTAAGCTCCTTGCTGGCAGCCTTAAATCAGCAGTTTGAATTGTTGCTGTCGGTTCCGCTCATACTTGAGTACGAAGCGGTCCTGACCCGCCCGCAACATCTGGCCGCATGTGGATTAAGCAATGCCGAAGTCGGACGTGTCCTTGATGATCTGACGGCGGTCGCGAGGTCGGTTCGCCTTGCCTCCGACGGCGGCCACGGCTATCCGATCCTGATGACGACATGGTTTTGGAAACGGCAATAAACGGAAGTGCCAGCGCAATTGTAAAAGGGCGCCGCGGAACTGCAACCACCAAGGCCCCCAAAAAGAGAAAAAAGAAAAGAGGATGGCGAACTGCCAAAGGCGAGGGCCCTCGAGCTCTTGCTGCCCGCAGGGATCGACATACCTAGGCGTACCGGGTATCTGAGTGACGA
>PKYX01000017.1 GCA_003132825.1 Acidobacteriaceae bacterium | reverse complement strand
CACGTCCCCTATAAGGGCTCGACCGGCATGCGCAGCGATATCCTCAGCGGCCAGATTCAACTCCTGTTCGATTCCGTCCCGACCATGGCGCCGTTGATCAAGGCCGGCATGGTGCGCGCCCTCGGCAGCAGCGGCAAAGTGCGCTCGCCCATTTTGCCCGATGTGCCGACCATCGCCGAAGCGGGCGTGCCGGCCTTTCAAGCGACGCTGTGGGTCGGTTTCATGGCGCCCAAAGACACTCCAGCGCCGGTCGTCGATCTCCTCAACCGCACGATCACCACAATTCTGCAGCGACCGGACATCAAGGACGCATGGGAGAAACAAGGCGCCACTCCCCTCGTGATGACCCAACCGGAATACAAGGCCTTCATGGCGGCCGAGATCGTGAAATGGGCTAAGGTGATCCAGGCCAACCACATTGCGCTCATCAATTAGAGCATGGTCCCACAAAGCGGCCACCGGCTTTTGGAAAAGACCATGCTCAAGCGGAAATACGGATGCGACCCATGAATGACATGACTAAAACTTCGTCTGCGGCGATCAAGGGCGAGGAGCACTGGACCGGCAGAGACGGCGGCGTAAAGCTGTTCCTGTTCGAGAAATGCGCCGGCGATCCGAAGAACAGTATCGGCACAATTCTGTTCGTCCACGGCTCGTCCATGGCGGCACAGCCGACCTTCGATCTCCAAGTCGAGGGCTGGCCGGGTTCTTCGGTGATGGATTGGTTCGCGCGCCGCGGTTTTGATTGCTGGTGCGTCGATATGGAGGGCTACGGCCGCTCCACCAAAGATCGGGACAACAACGCCCCGATCACCCAAGGCGCCGACGATTGCTTCGCCGCCGCAACCTATATCCAAAAGCTGCGCGGAAAACGGCCGTTCCTTGTCTACGGCATCTCATCTGGCGCTTTGCGCGCGGCGCTGTTCGCGCAACGCCATCCCGACCTCGTGGCGCGGCTCGCACTCGATGCCATGGTCTGGACCGGCGAAGGCTCGCCGACGCTGGCCGAGCGCAAGAAGAAACTTCCGGAATTCAAGTCCAAGAACCGCCGGCCGATCGACAAAGCCTTCATCCATTCGATCTTCGACCGCGATCATCCTGGCACGGCCGAGGATAAGGTCATCGATGCCTTCGCCGACGCGGTGACCGCGCTCGACGATTCGGTGCCGACCGGGACTTATGTCGACATGTGCAGCAAACTCCCGGTGGTGGATCCGGAGAAAATCACGGTGCCGACTCTGATCATGCGCGGCCAGTGGGACGGTATCGCGAGCTTCGACGATTTGGTCGCATTCTTCGCGCGGCTGCCCAATCCCGACAAGCATTTTGCCGTGATGCCGGGCATCTCACACGCGAGCTTCCAGCAGAAGAATTTCGCGCTGGTCTATCACATCTTGTGGAGCTTCTTCGCCCAGCCGGCGCCGCTCTATCGAGGCTGACGCGTGCGGAAAAGTATGCCGCAGAACGTTGTAGTCGGGTGATCCAGGATGAGTTCCAAGATTCCCGTCGCGATCGCCGTCCTCGCCTCAGTCTTCGCGCATTTGGCGCAGCCCGCCTCCAGTGCTCACCGAGTGCGAAACCATCGCGTGACCCGCCATGCGCCGGCGGCGCGGCAGCCGACCCAAATCGCCTGTACCGTAATAGGCTGCATGCCCATCCCCGCCGCGTGCACGCCAATCGAAGGCAAGACCCCGGGCGGAATCCCGACCGGCTTCGACGTGATCGCCTGTCCGCCAGGGACCTGGCCGCTGAAATAGGACCAGCGGCCCGTGCTGAGGGCCGGCCATGGGTGCGCACATCGCGATGTGAGGCGCTTGAGAGAGCGACGAATAAGCTAATTCATTCAGATATTTGGCGGGAGCGACGGGACTCGAACCCGCGACCTTCGGCGTGACAGGCCGACGCTCTAACCAACTGAGCTACAGTCACCATAGAGAGATACTTCTTTCCCTTCGGCTGCCGAGCATTCACGCGTCCGCGCCGCAAACCATCCTGCGCCCGGAGGGACTCGAACCCCCAACCCTCTGCTCCGAAGGCAGATGCTCTATCCGATTGAGCTACGGGCGCGCCTCAACCCCCAATGCAGTCTACCGCGCCTTGATGATCTCACCGAGCACATCAGGCTTCGATTCATCCCGCACCAGATGGGGGTACTTCTCTCCTCCATGATAGTCGAGGTTGTAGGTCTTGAAATAATCGGCGTTCTCGACCAGCAGTTCGAGAGCCTGGCCATGCTGGGTCGTCGCCCGCAGCGCATCGAGAAACACCACCGGAGTAAAAGAACGCCCGTTCACGGCAACCACTCTCATGCCTGGACCTATGCCCGCCTGCGCCGCCGGCAAGCCTTCGACCGTGTCTTCGATGGCTCCGTCAAATCCCGCCAGCAACCCGATCGAATATAGCGCGTCGATTTGCTTATGCGAGGTTTCCCACGCCTTGACCAACGCGGACGCGGTGCCGTCATATACCAGCTCCCATCCGCTGTTGGCAATGCCGGTCAGCGGGGCATTCGCGGCATGGTTGGTGAGCCGCTCGGTCCAAAAACCTCGCCAATCGTAAGCCACGACCTGGTTGAGGGTGTTGACCACGTCGTCGAAGGTGTAGGTTTTCACCTCGAGCCCGCCGCTTGGTCCGCCGTAAAACAGGTGGCAGAAATCGTCGATCGATTTCTTGCCTTGGGTGTGCTGGCGAATGATCGTATCCACCCACAGCCAGTTCAGAACGTCTTCGTCATAAAAATCAACTCCCCGTCGCCAGGAAATCCAGCTTTTCGACGCCAGGTAGAGTTCCGGCGCCGCATCGGAGGTATCCTGCAAATTTCGCCAGCCGCGTCCGGGATGATGGTCCATATCGGCGGCAATTTTCGCCAACGCGTCGCGATATTCATCGGGCGTGCGGATGCCGCTGCGGGCGCTCAGAACATCGCCCAAATAGGACGTCAGCCCTTCGTACACCCATAACAGATCGGTCCGCATGGGCTTCTCAAAGTCCGGCGTCGTCAAGTCCAGGGGACGGCGGTATTTCCCGTTCCAGGAGTGCACATACTCGTGCGGCAAGAGGCCCGCGGCGACCAGTCGCAGATCCGGGTCCACTAGATAACGCTCTCCCACCCGGCTGTCGTCCGACTCATGGTGCTCCAGCCCGAAATGCGCCACATGATCGCTCAGGCTATATAGAAAGTGATAATCGCGAAAATGCTGCGCCCCGAAAAGCTGCTTGGCCTGCTCGGTCAGGTCTTTGTAATGTTCGAGTACGTCCGGCGGCGCCTCGAGGGCGGCGGCGCTGTCCGCCGCAATATCCATTTCCTGACGTGGATTCTCCCCGAGCGGCACCACGCGTAAGAATTCGCCGGCAATCACCGGCGAATCCACCAGCGTGGTCAGGGACGCGGGCTTGAAATCGATCTCTCCCCCGTTCTGCGATGCGATCGGCAGCGGCGTGCCAAACTTCCATCCCGGCGGAAGCCGCAGGCTGGCTTGGTAGGTCAGTTCATCGCTGCTCCAACCGGCGGGATACAACAGCAGCGTGTTCCAACTCAGGACGGCCATTTTTTCGGTCGCAGAAGCACCCGCCGTATAGGGGGCTTCCTCGAGCGCAGCCGGAGAAAC
>PKYX01000478.1 GCA_003132825.1 Acidobacteriaceae bacterium | reverse complement strand
AGAGCCTCGGTCAGCTTCTCGATGACCCTATCCACTTCGACCGCCGGTCCCGAAGCCGCAATCTCAATTGTAGAAGGCTCGACCCCAGTCCAGGCTTCAAAGTCGCCGAGGGAGAGATAAACTCGGCTGTCTTCAGCCGCGCCGGTGTCGAGAGTTCCGATCGGACGCAACAGTTTGGTACGTCCCCCGAAGCTCAGCGCAAAGGGCTTTCCGGGGGGATTCAAAACCGCTTGGGCGCGCACTCCCACGAGCGCCTCCTCGGGCGCGCTTGGCCAGGCGGTTACCGACCACCACTTGTCGAGGATCCGCGCTTGCTGAAAGTCGGTCCCGGAAACCACCACCGACTGACCCCCGGCCGTACGGGCCACCGCGTATGCGAATGGAACGGCAAGCCCCCGTCCACCGAGCGTAGTTTCGACCGTTTGCAAGGCGTCCGCCGGCAAGGCTGCCCCATCGTTTCCGACGACCACAATGTTCGCGCCATAGTCGCGGAATTGCTCCCGCAACTTGGCCTGCACGTCCACGTACAGGTTCAGAACCGCGGTCGAAGCGGCCGCGGCCACGACCATGGCCAGCAAAGCCGCGATCGCGCGCCCAGGACGTAGCCAAGCCGCCCGCGTCAGCATACGTAGAAACATGGACGTGTGCGGAACCGCCGCGCGGCGACTGGCCAAATTCCGTGCCGACAGCGACCGCGAACTCATGCCTCACCTCGCAGCGCATACACCGGGTCCAATTTCACGGCCCGGCGAATCGCGACCGCGCTGCCGGCAAAGGTTACGATCACCGCAATCCCCAACACCACCGGCAACAGCACTGGCTGGATCGAAATCTGCGACCCGAAAATCGAGCGCCCGATGCGGTCCGCCAACCAGGCTCCTCCGGCAAAACCCACGGCGCCGCCGATCAACGCCAGCAGCGTGGCTTCCGCAAAGAACACCGCAGCGATCGAAAAGCTGCCCGCCCCGAGCGCCTTCATCAAACCCACTTCGGCGCCGCGCTCGAACATGGCCGTCGCCATGGCGGCCGAAACCGCCAGGGCCGAAGCCAGCAACGCTGCCAGGGTAATCAGCAGCATCAGTCCGGTGATGCTTGACAACACAACGCCCTCGGTCTGGGCTACTTGGCGAATCTGGTCGGCATGCGAGTGCGGAATTGCTTCTTCGAGCTGATAGGCAATTGCCTGGGGATAGGGCGAACAGTACCAGCGATCGTACATGGCCGGGCTCAGCGACTTGGGATCGCGCCGGGCCAGCGCGTCTTCCGGTTTGGTGAGCGCGCTGACCGCAATACGCCGCACCGCCCCCGGCCGGCCGAGAATCTGTTGCGCCAGGCCAAGCGGGGCCACGATCTCGTCATCCTCCACACTTCCGGTCGACAAGACTCCCACGACCCGGCGAGCGGAACCGGCGATTTCGAGCCGATCTCCAGGCCCGCGTCCGAGTTTTGCCGCCAAATCCCTTCCCAGCAGAACATCGCCCGAATCATCGTCCGGCCAAGATCCCTGGACTTTCCACCAGGGATCGGTCGTGCGCACTCCCGTCACGAAGGTCTCTTTGCCGAAGCGAAGCTGCTTCGAGAAGTAGGTCCCGAGCAGCGTGACCTTCTCGGTGTTCCCTGCCACCTCTACGTTCACCGGCAGCGTGGGCGCAAACCCCAGAATGTTGTTCCGCCAGAACATGCCCTTGATTTTCGGCAGATCCGCTTCGTTCAGGTAGGCGCCATCGCTCGGAGGCTTCAGGTTGACCCCGCCGATTTGAACATCCAGAGTGTCTTCTTGCGGGGTAACNNACCCCGACGCCCAGGGCAATGGCAATGCCTGCCAGCAGCTTGCGTCGCTTCTGCCGCCGGAACGATTCACCCACCAGGCGCACAAACATTGGCTATTGCTGGAACAAGCGCGCGCCCGCCGCGATGTCCGCCTCCGTGATGATGACCGCATCCGCGGTTTGTTCGGCTCGGAGAGGAACCGGATTGCATCCCCCCTTGGTGCCCACCGATTGACCATTGATGGGGGCCGCGCAATTCCTGCACACCACACCGTTCGGTCCCTTGTGAAAACCCGCGCTGCCGCAGATTTCGCAGGCATCAAAGACGGTGGCGACCCGTCCATCGGGCTTCTGATAAAGCCAGAAGCGCACCTCTTGGCCATTTTCCCGGGCCTCGAAACGGTGCAGATCGCCGTCGGAAACCTGGGAAAGCAGGATCCGGACCTGGCCATTCACGAAGCTGACCTCGGTCGCGGGAGCGGGCGCGTTGGCGCTCTTGGCGTAGATAAACTCGGCGGTGACGAGGACGATAAACACAAAAGAACTGGCATACACCGCAGCCATCCAAAGCCGCTCGCGGCGCGCGGTCCAGAGAATCTTGCGTCGCGCCGCCGGAGATTCGGGAAGGGCGCCGGGCTGCCTGCGTTTCACCTCGAACAGCACCATGAAAGCGGCCAGAGCCAGGATGGTCACAAAGAAGAAGGCCTCGTTGCTCACAATCGGGCCCACAATCGACATCTCCTGTTTCGAGGAGGGAAGCACACCGTTCTCCGACAGTTCATGCAATCCTGAAACCAGAAGCTGGGCGGCCACAAAGCACAGGATCACGGTGGTGACCCGGAAAAACTTCTGCAGGTTGATGCGCACGCTGCCCTTGACGAACACCACG
>PKYX01000016.1 GCA_003132825.1 Acidobacteriaceae bacterium | reverse complement strand
TTGATATTGACACGTCTCAGCCGGATCGAGCGTCGCGTCGAAACTGAGACTCAGGCCGCGCACACGCTCCGTCCCTTTACTTCCGACGGGCGGCCTACGGTGCTTCTCGTGGGGAATTCTCTGCTGCTGGAAGGCGTCCAACTCGACGCGTTGCAGCGAACTCTATCCCCCCAATACGACGTCAGTCGGCTCGCCATCGAACAGACGCATTACTTGGACTGGTACTTCGGCCTGCGTCGCCTGCTGGAAGAAGGAGTTCGTCCGAGCGTGATCGTGCTTACCCTGGCCACCGATCAGCTTGCGTCCAGGTTTACCTTAGGCGAGTCTTTTGCGCATCGCCAGATGAGCGCGCTCGATTTCCCGTTGGCGGTTCGTCAAGCCAAACTCGACAAGACGACCGCCAGCACCTACTGGTTTGCTCACTGGAGCAACTGGTTGGCGGACAAAGGTTTCATTCGGCAGGACGTGCTCATCCTCCTGGTGCCTAATTTTCGCGAGCTTGCCGCCCGAATTGCCGATCATGGCCCGCACGTTGGTGATCCTGCTGTGTTATTAGAGATGGCCAAACAGAGGCTCCCCGAGTTGCACGATCTCGCACAGACCTTTGGGGTTAAAATCGTGCTTCTTGTTCCGCCGACGCTTCGTCAGGATTATTCCCAGGAAGTGCAGGATATGGGTGACAAGGCCGGTGTTCAGGTTTGGGTGCTTTCGCCTCCAGGGGAGTTCCCGCCAAACTTGTTTTCCGACGGCTTCCATCTGAACGATCGAGGGTCGGAAATCTTCACTGCGCGACTTGGAAATCGAATCCGCACCGTCATCGTTAACGGTTCTACATTCCGTAATTCTGCTAAGACGACTTTCATGCCGCTGGGCGATCTCGACAAAGATAGGTAAGCGGGATGTCAGGCGAGCAGCCCAGTTCGGTTGGCGGGCCTCGGTGGCCAACGTCTCCGCAAATGTTTTATCTGCTTCTACGAATGCGTTGTGCTGGAAAAGAACGGTAGGCGTTACGAGAATCTCCGGCAAGTTCCGCGATGCGGACAAAAATCGCAGACCGCCACGTCGAATTTGTTTTCCCCGAGCCACGANNCACGGCGACGCGGGTGAATTTGCTTACGGCGAATGGCGTTGAAACAGGCGGACCATGTAATCCAGGGATTGCGCAACCACGCTTCCGTCCAGAGAAGCCGTATAGATGGTTTGCGCTCCGGGCAATTCGCGAGGGATTTCGGCTTCGTAGGTGGAATCGCGCTGTCCGCCGTAATAAGTGAGCAGCGTGACTTCGTGGTTGCGGGCAAGGTGCCGGAGTGTCCGGCGTCAATCATTCTTTCCGGCTCGGGACTTCTAATTGTCGCCCATCACCCGGGATCTCCAACTCGTGATACATCAGAAAGACGATGGAATGTTTGGGCATCGAACAATCGCTTGGTCGAAATTCAAAAACCAGTAGTTTTGCCAGACTCTTTCAATGGAAACTTTCAACATGCAGAAGTACATGCCTGAAGGAACGTGATCAGAAGCGCGGAATTGCTCACCCAGGCGTGGCTGGAGGTGTGGGCCGGGTTAGGACGTCTTGCAGAGTGCGGGCAAAACTTTCAGCCACTTTCGGCCAGCTGTATTTCTCTTGTACCAAAGCTCGCGCGGAAGCACCCAATCGCTTCCGTTCGCTGGGATCACGCAGCAGCGAAACAACAGACTCGGCAAAATCGTTGGGCGTGTCCGCCAGAAGGATGTTCTCGTCGGCCTGCACCGGCAGGCCCTCGGCTCCCAACGATGTAGAAACAACCGCTTTACTCATTGCCATGGCTTCAAAAATCTTCAGGCGAGTGCCTCCGCCGATGCGCAAAGGCACAATGCAAATCGAGCCCCGTGCGACGAACGGCCTTATGTCTTCCACCCACCCCGTGAGTCGCACACTCTTTTCTTGCTGGACCAGCGCCTGCAGCTTGCCGGTGATCATGACCCGTTTGGACACCGCGGTCAGCTGGTACTCGGGACGGAAGTCGAAGGCACGGCGTTCTGCCGCAGGCTCGCAGTGCCCCTCGTCCCCCGCGCAGCCGCCGTGCCCGAAGATCCAGAACGACCCGGCGTAGCTGTCGTCGTCGGTCGGGGTACCCGGCCCGGCGTCCGGATTGTTGAGGAACAGCCGGCCCTCGAAGCTGGCCTTAGAGTGATCGACGCCGTGGAATTCCAGGTCGGCACGGTAATAAGGCTCGCCGGGCGCGGTCAGCGTCACGGTCAGCGGGTTCGCCGCGAATTCTGCCATGTCCGCTCCTGGTCCTACGCCGGGGTGGCCGAGCTGGTGGCGGCCGCGTAGTCGTAACCGAGCGCCGTCGTACTCAGCGTATGGGCGACGGTCAGCGTCGGGAAGGGACCGAGCGGATGGTTCAGCGGCACCGACCCGACCCCCACGCCCGGGTGGGCCAGCTGCCACAGCGCCCACAGCCGGTCGATCATCGTGTGGTGGGCCCAGAAGACCGGGTCGAAGGCGGCCAGCGGGATCTCGCTCATCGTCCCGCCGACCCAGACGTGCACCTGGTTGTGCAGGTCCTCCAGCTGCACGGTGAAGTCGTCGAAATCCTTCAGTGCCAGGACCGTGGCGACTTGCCGTGCGCTGGGCAGCCCGGCNNCTCGACCTGCGGCACGTTCTCGTCGTTGAACTGGGCCGCGGGGATGCCCGAGATGGGCGCGCCGGCCAGCGGGTTTTCCGCGCCGTCGGGCAGCTTAGCCTCCGCGTACGCGGCCGGTATTCCGGCCTGGGCGGACCAGTCCCACCACGGCAAGCAGACCGGCTGGCCGGACGGCATCTGGTCCAGCAGGTGCTGCTCGAAGTAGTACAGGTACGCCCGGTGCCAGGGCAGGAACAGCGGGCTGCCGTGCGTGCAGGAAATCGGCAGCGGCAATCCGTGGATGCCTGCCCAGTATCCAAATCCCCGGTCGTCGGACAATGCGATCATCCTGGTCAGCGCGCTGCGCAGCGCGGCGAGCTCGGCCGCCGTCAGCCCGGTGACGCTCTTGCGGTACCGGCGGACCGACAGGTTGGTCTTGCTCACGGCCTGGGCGGCGGGGGCAGCGCTGCTGATCTCGGTCACGCTCGGCACGATACTCCGGCCTGAGCAGTCGCGCAGCGGTGTCCGGGCGGCTAGCCCGAGACGCCGGAATGGGCGCTA
>PKYX01000549.1 GCA_003132825.1 Acidobacteriaceae bacterium | reverse complement strand
CCGAGCCGCCGATCAGCCACGGAATGTTCTGCGCCAGCGCATTCAGCACCTTTCCGGAACTCTCGCGCGTAGCGATTCCTTTCGCGTCCGCCGGGAACGTTGGAAGCTTCTTATCCCACCCGTCGGGAAGCTCCCGGCGCTGCATGCGGTGCAACTGCTCCGCCAAGTCCGGATACTTTTGCGAATAATCCGCGAACATCTTCGCCCACTGTGCGTGCGCCTCATGACCACGCTTTCCAATGCCATCCTGGAAGTGTTCCCGCACGCCCTCCGGCACCAGAAACTTGGCATCCTCCGGCCAGCCATAAAACTTCTTCGTCAGCCGCACTTCCTCTTCGCCGAGAGGCTCTCCGTGCGCCGCATTGCTGTCTTGCTTGTGCGGCGATCCATAGCCAATGTGGCTGTCCACAATAATCAACGTCGGACGATCCGTCGTTTTCTGGAAGGTTTCAAAGGCCCGCGCCAGCATCTCCAGATCGTTCGCATCGGCAACCCGCGTGACATTCCAGCCATAGCCGATAAATCGCGTGGCGACGTCTTCGCTGAATGACCAATTGGCCGGACCATCCAGCGTGATGTGGTTGTGGTCATACATCCAGCACAGATTCGAAAGCTTCAGATGGCCGGCCAGCGAGGCGGCCTCGCTGCCCACGCCTTCCATCAAGTCGCCGTCACTGCAGATGCTGTAAACGTTGTAATTGAAGACATCGAAGCCCGGACGGTTGAAATGCGCTGCCTGCCATTTGGCGGCGATCGCCATGCCGACGCTGTTGCCGATGCCCTGGCCGAGCGGCCCGGTGGTGGTTTCAATTCCGGCCGTCAATCGGTACTCGGGATGGCCGGGGGTTCGGCTGTCCAACTGGCGAAACTTCTTTAGGTCGTCGAGCGACACGGCGAATTCGCCGAGGCGTTCGTACTCTGGACTTACCCCCCGGACGCCGGTCAGATAGAGCATGGCGTAAAGCAACATGGAGGCGTGTCCCGCGGATAGAACAAAACGATCACGATCGGGCCAGGTGGGATCCTCCGGATCGTAGCGCAGAAACTGTTGCCACAAAACGTAGGCCACCGGCGCCAGCCCCATCGGCGCTCCGGGGTGGCCGGAATTGGCCTGCTGCACGCCGTCAATCGCCAGCGTGCGAATGGTGTTGATGGTCAGAGTGTTCAGTTCCTGGCCGGTCAGCAAAGTCTGCTCGCTCGCCACCATATAGGTCACCCCTCCGTGGTTTTATTGCCCGTAGGTTATTTCCCCAGGGTTACGGCCCCCGGTGTACTCTCCTTGGTTCACTGCGCTGGGCTGCGGCCGGTAAGCGCGGTTCTCCTGTCGGGGAGGTACTCCATCCAAATACCTATCGTTGGCTCAGTTTTCTATTCCCCGCCAGTTTACCAAGTTCCAGCCAGATGTGCCTCCCCGGCGCGGAGAAATTGGAGCTCCTCTATAGATGGGATGATGGCGGAGGCACAAGGATTCACCGAGAAGGAGACGAGCCCGAGGAAAAGTAGACGGAAAAAGAAGAATTAGCGCTTGAGTTGCGCCAGATAGCCGTGATCACTGGCGTATCCCTTGGTCGTGTTTTCCACGAACTTGAGGAACTGGCGCAGGGACTCGCGTTGTAGGGGGTCCATGTCGAATTTTATGCGGACACCGAGGCTCGGGTTGGCACGAGTGACGATTCCATTCAACACCAGGCCTTTGACCCATACCTGCCCGCTCGTGACCCAGAGCCCGATTTCGATTTTGGCTCCGGAGTCAAAGATGGCCGGAGTTTCCACCAGGCATCCGCCCAGGCTGGTATTGGTCAAATTACCCCACACCGGGGTTGCCGAACCCGCGACTCGCAATTCGACTACGACAAAACATTTCATCCGTGGATAACGGCGACGGTCTTGTCCCCAGGAGGGAGTGAAAATGTCGGGCTCGAAGGGCGGTGTGGCCGCAGCGCTGGTCGGGACGGGCTGGGGCGGCGGTGGCGGCGGAGGCAGGGGGGGATCGCCTTCGGCCTGGGGTGTCTTGGCCGCGGCGCCGCGCTTGATTTGCCGCATCATCTCGAGCAGAGCTTGCTCGCGGGTGGCCGGCGGAGCGTCGCGATAAGCCTGCAACAGTTCTCCGAGATGCATCAGCAGGTCAGGGTCGGCAAGGAGCTGGGTCCAGTCCGCTCCCTTGGCAGGGGGTTTGGGATTGCTCATAGGTGAAAGCGTGCGCTCATACGTGACGTTAGGGATATCCGCCAGCCCTAGCGTGAGGCATGGCCCGTGCTTGGGCAAGATGACTATAGTGACAGGCGGCGGTAACCCGACACCGGTCCGAGCTCAAGTCGCCGGGATGAGATTGATCCGGGGGGCAGCCATCAGCTGCCAAAAAAAAGAGCCAAAATGATTAGCCATTCGCCACGAATCATGGCGTCGAAATCATGGCGTCGCCCCGATCTCAGTTTGGCGTATCCTTAAGGTTCCTATGAGTAGTCGGACAGGGATGAGTCTCGGTCGGCGCAACTCGGGGATTCGAGTTGCTGTCCTGGTTGTGTCTGTCGTTCTGATGATGGGCGGGAGTCTCGGGGTTTGTGCCGACGGCGAGTCCTCCCCGGACGCCCATACTGTGCCCGCGATCGATGGCGGTATCGGCCCTTGTTCGGTCGAATTCACGGTCACCGACGCCACCAACGCGCCGGTGTATGACGCAAAAATCCGGGTGCACATCGCGTACCGATTCCTGAGCGCCCACAAGTTGGACCTCGAAGTCGGAACCAATGTCGATGGCAAGGCACGGGTCAGCGGATTGCCGGAGAAGGTGAAGGAGGCCCTCCACTTCAAGGCGTCGCAGGCGGATCGGTACGGAGAGACTTTCTACAATCCGGCCGAGGGTTGCACGGCCAAACGAGCCATCGTGCTGAAGGCCGAGGACAAATCCGGCCCACCTTAGCAGCCCGCAGCATCCCGCCTTAACATCCAGCCTTCGCATTCGGCCGTAGCATGCGACGACCTGCGCCAGATCCCTTCAGAGGGCGGGTCGGCCGGGCACGACGGCTAGGCGGAGATCAGTTGTTTGCTGCGGTAGATGCAGTAGCCACGAGCAGTGAGTCGAACCACACCCCGCACTTGCTCCTCGACAATCCCTTCATTCCTCAACTCCGCCACCGCCCCACGGGCGAGCGAAGAATCCATCGTCTGCTTGGGTAAGGTAACAAAGCTGGCGGGGTCGATTTCGTAGCATTCGACCAGAGTTACAAGAATCTCGCTTTGAATCGATTCGTGATGCATAAGCGTTTCTCGCTCTCACAATACAATTCCAATGGTACGGAACCGGCACTGGGGGAGGGAATGGCCCAGCGGTGCCGGGAAACCAGCACTTCAGTTACCTTCTGCGGAAACTGCGGGGTCGAGAAAAGAAACCGGCAAAAAGGCCCTAGAATACGGGCAATTCCATGAAATGAAACGTGAAACAGGCCCCCCTGCCTTCGAAGTCGCGGCTAACACCGCCCCACCCACCCGGGGCGTCCGGGTCCAGGCGGCCAAGATATCGCTTAGCCAAGGGAACCTATGATGCGCCCGGCGCATTCGAACTGCTTGGGTTTGTCCCTCCGGGCACCGCCCCCCGCAGAAGCGAAGCACTTGCAGGGGTTCGGTACGGGAAGCTGCAGGCACCATCCGGTGAAGGTCATCAAATCATTCCTGTTGAACCTCATCCGGGTCGTTCCCGCAGTTGCCGGGATTTTACGGTTCAGGCCCTCGTGCTCCGCCCTGCGATCCTGCAAGGGAACTTTTCCGCGCTAGTTCCGGTATGATCCTTTGCGGAAGAATGTACCTTCGATGAAAAAAACCTACGCTCTCGCTCTATTCTTGGTTTGTGCCGGCGCACTCTGGGGCCAAACCGCCAATCCCGCGGCAACGACCGCCGGCGCGGCGCAAACTTTCTCCCCCATTCCGGGGCTCGACAAGAGCTTGCTGGATACGACCGCGGACCCCTGCGTCGATTTTTATCAGTACGCATGTGGCAACTGGAACACGCTGCACCCGATCCCGAACGATTCTCCATACTCCGACCAGTTCTACAACTTGGATCAGTACAACCACCAGGTGCTGCACGGAATTTTAGAGAAGGCCGGGGCGGACGATGCGGTGCGCGACAGGAACACGCAGAAGATCGGCGACTACTACGCCAGCTGTATGGATGAGGCAGCGATCGGGCGGAAAGGGCTGGCGCCGCTGCAGCCGGAGCTTGATCGCATCAACGCGCTGACCAGCAAGGATCAGCTACCGGAATTGCTGGCACACTACCAGCTGATCAATGTGAATCCGTTCCTCGGATTTGGATCGCAGCAGGACTTCAAGGATGCGACCCGAACGATCGCGGTGGTTGGGCAAAACGGCCTGGGGCTCCCGGAGAAGGACTACTACTTCCGCCCGGGCGCGAAGGACGAAGAGATTCGTCAGCAGTATGTACAGCACATAGCCAACATGCTCAAGCTGCTCGGGTCGAGCGAACCGCAGGCGGCGAGCCAGGCAGCGGCGATTATGAAGCTGGAAACGGCGCTGGCGAAGGTGTCGCTCGATGTCACTTCGCAGCGCGATCCCCACAATGTCTATCACATGATGCCGATCAAAGACCTACAGGCGCTGACGCCGGTGTTCAACTGGGAGGATTTCTATCCCGCGAGCGGGTCGCCGCAGTTCGCTGAGGTCAACGTCGCCGAACCTGAGTTTTTGAAGGGCATGAACCAGGTCATCCGCGAGACGGATCTTCCGACCATCAAAGCGTATCTGCGCTGGCAGCTGGTCCTTTCGATCGCAGGGTCCATATTACCCAAGGCGTTGGATGAAGAGAAGTTCGATTTTGGCGGGCGCAAGCTGGCGGGCATTCCCGAGCAGGAGACGCGCTGGAAGCGGTGTGTGTCGAGCACCGACGGAGCTCTGCCGGAAGCCCTAGGCAAGGCTTATGTCGAGCAGCAGTTCCCGGCGGCGAGCAAGGAAAAGGCGCTCGAGATGATTCACGACATTGAAGCCGCAATGGATCGCGACATTGATTCGCTGGACTGGATGACGGCGGCGACCAAAACACGCGCCAAGGAGAAGCTGCACCTGATCGCCAACAAGGTGGGCTATCCCGACAAGTGGCGCGACTATTCGAAGCTCGAGATCGTGCGCGGCGACGCCTTTGGAAACAATCTGCGAGCCGCGGAGTTTGAGTCGCGGCGGCAGCTGGCCAAAATCGGCAAACCGGTGGACCGCGAAGAGTGGATTACGTCTCCCCCCACAGTCAACGCCTACTACAACCCCAGCATGAATGACATCAACTTCCCGGCGGGCGTGTTGCAACCGGCGTTTTTCGATGCCTCTCAGCCGGATGCCCTGAACTACGGGCACATTGGACTGTTCATGGGACACGAGATCACCCACGGCTTTGATGATCAAGGGCGGCAGTTCGACGGGCACGGGAATCTGGAAGACTGGTGGACCAAGGAAGATGGCGACAAGTTCACGCAGAAAGCGGCATGCATCGTCGACGAGTACGCGCAGTTCAGCGTAGGGGACACGAAACTGAACGGCAAACTCACCCTGGGCGAAAATACGGCGGACAACGGCGGACTCCGGTTGGCCTACATGGCATTTCTGGTGCGAGCCGCGGAGGAGGGAATTGATCTCGACAAAAAGTCGTCGGACGGCTACACCCCAGTGCAGCAGGTGTTTCTCGGATTCGCGCAGGATTGGTGTTCGAAGTGGCGTCCGGAACTGGAGCGGCTGATAGCGACGACGGATCCACATTCTCCAGACCGCTTCCGGACCAACGGAGTGCTGGTGAACATGCCGGAGTTCGGGAAGGCTTTCGGCTGTAAAGTGGGGCAGCCGATGGAGCCCGCCAAGACGTGCAGGGTCTGGTAGGGAAAACCGGCGCCGGTTAAAGGTCTTACGCTGCGCGAAAAAGAGGCCCAACTTGTAAATTCTGGCCTGAAGTGAAGGCTCATGGCAAAGGTCATCGGTTCCCGCATGTCGGCCGAGATGGAAGGCGAATTTGTGGTCTTTCTCATCGGCTTAAGAATCAACAAACCTTGGAAGCTTCATAAATGGCTTCCCGCTTTTCTCGCCATGCCGAAAATGCTGAAGGAGCTCGAAGCTCATCCCGAATCTGGATTTTTGGGGCACAACGGAATCGGACGCGTCATCGTGCAGTACTGGCGCTCCTTCGAGCACTTGGAAGCCTATGCGCGAGCAAGAGATAAGAAACACTGGCCTGCCTGGGTGGATTTCAACCGCCGGGTCGGAGGCAGCCGAAGCGATGTCGGCATCTGGCACGAAACCTACGTCGTCAAGCCGGGCCACTATGAGGCTGTATACAGCGGCATGCCTCCGTATGGCCTGGGTAAGGCGGGCAAACTTGTTGCCGCAACAGGAAACCGAGAAGCCGCACGCCCCCGCATGACCGCCGGCATGCCGCCACCGCAGACGCGCCTATAGCCAGCGGCCAGGGTGGAAACGCGCCCAGTTCTCCCGCCCGTTCGCGCCTAAGCGGGCGCTGCCCACTGTCAGAATACGGAGGGCTCCGGAGCTTCCGGAAAAAGCTAGGCAAGATATTGAGCAGCAACGAGAAACGTGGTGCGCCCGGAGAGATTCGNNTCCATCTGAGCTACGGGCGCACGGGAATGAATCTAAGTGTATATCGGGAGCCCCGGCCTGTCGAAGCGAGAACACGCTCGCAATTAAGATAGCTTCCCCTGCGCCGGGGGCCGGCCGCCTGACCCTACCAGCGGTTTCTGCCTCCTCCTCCGCCACCACCGCCACGCCCACCGCGGTCGCGTCCGCCGCCACCGCCGCCGCCACCGCCACGCTCCACCTTGGGGCGCGCCTCGTTCACATTCAGGGTGCGTCCGCCAACCTGGTTGCCGTTAAGAGCAGCGATGGCTTTTTCTCCCTCTTCCGCATTGGCCATCTCCACGAATCCGAAACCGCGCGAGCGGCCGGTGTCGCGGTCGGTCATGATGCTCACCCGGTCCACCTGCCCGTAAGCCTGGAAGAGTTGACGTAGCTCGTCCTCCGAGGTGTTGAAGTCAAGGTTTCCAACGAAAATGTTCTTCAAGCGATCGCCTCTGTTTGAGCTATTTGAGTGTGAGCGGCTTCGGCGCTAGAGCAGAGGCCCTGGTACGTAGAGCCAAAGTTGGCGGACATTCAAATGCGGGAAGAGTATAGCAGGTCCGGCATTAATTACGATGGGGGCGCGGAACTGCCTCATCGGGGACCTCGAGCGCTACCGCAGGTTGCAAATGCCGGCGCGACGCGGCAAAACCGGTTTCACTCTAACGCCAAAGTCTGGACGATCGATTGCAGAATCCCGGCGGAGTGACGCAGCTTCTCGGCTTCGTCGGGATGGAGTTCAAGGCGCAGAACTTTCTGCACTCCGCGGCGGTTCAGTACCGTCGGCAGGCTAAAGCACACGTGACGGATTCCGTAATAATCCTCGGTCAGGCTAGACACCGAGTGTACCGAACTCTGATTTCGTAGAATCGCCTCCGTGATGCGCACCAGGCCCGCGGCGACCGCGTAGTAGGTCGCCCCTTTGCGCTCGATGATGCGGTACGCGGCATCGCGGGTCTCAACAAAGATCGCTTCCATCGCTTGTGGATCATAGGGAATGCCCTGAGCCTTTGAGAACTCAGCTAGGCGCATGCCGGCGATATTCGCCAGCGACCACACTGGCACTTCACTGTCGCCATGCTCGCCGATGATGTAGGCGTGCACGCTGCGTGCATCCACCCCAAAGTGCTGACTGAGCAAGTAACGGAATCGCGAGGTGTCGAGCGACGTGCCGGAGCCAATGACGCGCGCAGACGGCAGCCGGGAAAGCTTCCAAGCGGCGTAGGTGAGGACATCCACCGGGTTGGTGGCGATCAGAAGAATGCCCTCTGGGTTGAACTCGACCACCTGGGGCACAATGTCGCGCCAGATGGCCGCGTTTTTCTTGATCAAGTCCAGGCGGGTCTCGCCCGGCTTCTGCGCGGCGCCCGCGGCCAGCACGGTAACGGCTGCTCCTCTGCAGTCGGAGTAATCCCCAGCCCACACCCGGGTGGGATGAGTGAAGGGCACGGCATGGTTGAGGTCCATGGCCTCGCCCTCGGCTTTGGCGCGATTGGCGTCGATCAGAACGATCTCGGAGGCAAATCCGCTCAGCAGCAGGGCGTAGGCGAAGGTTGCCCCAACATTGCCGGCGCCGACGATGGCGACGCGGGGGGCACGGGAAGGGTCAACAGTCTCCGCAGTTCCGGCTATGGACTCAGCACTCATCCACTTTCCAGTAGCCCTCGCGGTGGTAGCCAAGCTGCAGCAGGCGATTTTTCGGATCGTGCCGCTTGTCGCAGTTGGGGCAAATCAGGTAGCGGCTCCAGGCTGTGCCGCGGTGGTCGTAGTTTTCGGCGACGGCAAAAGTGGTGCCGCAGCTGCAGGGCACAAGAAACATGTTCAGCCGCGGCTCGGTCTTTGCGGGGGGCTTCCTCTTGGGGCGAGCCATGGCTAGCCTTCTTCCACCGCCACCATGGCNNCGGATGGCTTCATCGGCGGTCGAAGCGCGCATGTTGGTCAACTTCTTCTCGCGCACTACGTTCACGTCGAGGTCATTGTCTTTGGCGTTTTCACCGATGATCATGCCTTCGTAGACCTCGACGCCGGGGCCGAGGAACAGCGTGCCCCGTTCCTGCAGACCCCAGAGGGCGTAAGCGGTCGTGCTGCCGCCGCGGTCTGAGATCAGGGCGCCGGTCAGCCGATGCGGAATATCGCCCAGCCATTCGGTGTAGCCATCAAAGAGCGAATTCATCACGATGGTGCCGCGGGTATCGGTGAGCAACTGGCTGCGCAGGCCGATGAGTCCGCGACTGGGAACGCGGAACTCAATGCGCACGCGGCCGTAGCCGTGATTGTGCATGTTCTTGACTTCGCTCTTGCGCGAGCCCAGCTGTTCCATTACCACGCCCACGAATTCTTCCGGAACATCCACCGTGAGATGTTCGACCGGCTCCATCAGCTTGCCATCCACTCGCTTCGTGACAATTTCCGGCTTGCCAACCATCAGCTCGTAGCCCTCGCGGCGCATCATTTCGATGAGAATCGAAAGCTGCAATTCGCCGCGGCCCATGACTTTGAAAATGTCGGTGCTGCCGGTTTCTTCCACCCGCAGGGAAACATTGGTGAGCAGTTCTTTCTGCAGGCGTTCGCGCAGGTTGCGCGAAGTGACATAGGTTCCTTCGCGTCCGGCGAAGGGCGAAGTGTTGACCGTGAACTGCATGGCGATCGTGGGTTCGTCGATGGTGATATGCGGCAAAGGCGCGGGATTCTCGGCATCGGTAATGGTCTCGCCGATGGTGATGCCTTCGACGCCGGCCACGGCGATGATGTCGCCAAGGGTGGTTTCGGTGATGTCGGTGCGCTTCAGGCCGGAAAACGAAAATAGTTTGGTGATCTTTGTCTTGTGCAGCGAACCGTCGAGCTTGGCGATGGCAACATCTTCGCCGGTGAACATGCGCCCGTTGAAGACCCGGGCGATGGCCAGGCGTCCCAGGTAGTCGCTGTAGTCGAGGTTCGCCACCAGGATTTGCAGGGGGCCGGCGGGATCGCCCGTGGGCAGAGGGATGGTGGTGAGGATCGCGTCGAACAGCGGCCGCAGATTCTCGCCGGCCACTGCGACGTCCGAGGTTGCCGTGCCCGCTTTGGCGTTGGTGTAGAGCACGGGGAAGTCGAGCTGGTCTTCCTTCGCATCCAGGTCAATGAACAAATCGTAGACTTCATTGAGCACCTCTTGCGGCCGCGCGTCGGAACGGTCGATCTTGTTGATCACCAGGATGGGCGGCAGCTTGGCTTCGAGGGCCTTGCTCAGGACATAGCGGGTCTGCGGCAGCGGGCCCTCGCTGGCATCGACCAGAAGCATGACTCCGTCCACCATCTTGAGCGCGCGTTCGACCTCGCCGCCAAAGTCGCTGTGGCCCGGAGTGTCCACGATGTTGATCTTTACGTCGTGGTAAAGGATGGCGGTATTCTTCGCCAGGATGGTGATGCCGCGCTCNNAGCATGGCGTCCACCAGCGTGGTCTTGCCGTGATCCACGTGGGCGATAATGGCGATATTGCGAATGCTGGAAGTCAAATAAAATCCTTTGGACTGGCTTTCCGGGAAGTCTCTCCTACCACTTTACTATGCGGGAATGATTCGCGGGAGGCCGATTGACGGGCGGTTGAGGGGATGAGAAAGACCTAACCGGCAAGCGCCGATTCCCTGCGGGGCAGAGGTTTGCCCGCAAGCCGGGCTTCCGCCTCCTGGACCGCGCGTCGCGCGGCCGAGATCGCGGTATCGGCGGTCGATTCCGGACCCTCGGAATCGGTGTTGGCGAAAAACACGCGATCCATGGGTTGGCGTGCCAGAGGCTGGATCTGGGTGTAAAGGCGAGGAGTGGACATATACACCGGATGTCCCCGGCGGTAGATGTGGACCTCGATCGGGTCCCGATTCGATCCGGGAAGAAGCTTTTGAAAGTCGCGCAGCACGTTTTCGGCGATTTTGCGAGTACTGTGTGCGGTCAGCAGGTATCCGCGATCGTCTTCCTGCATGGCGGTGTAGAAGGTGAGGATGTCGAAGCTCCGCTCCTGGCCGGGAGGTTTCGGGGCCACCCAGTCGGCCACAATGAAGTCGGTAAAGCTATTGCCCGGGCACCAGGTGTCATAACCCAGGCGGAGGGCGGGTTTGTCGAAGATTAGGTTCACCACCGGATATGGGACGTAGCGGATCTGATGCATCGCCTGGCTTTGTTTGTCGGGTATGCCCTCGACGATGCGGCGGGTGATGAACTTGGGAGTGGCCATGATGACGGCTTTGGCCGAGACCGTCTTCAGTTCGGATCCCTCGAGGTAGGTGACCTGCATTGCATTCTTTTCCGGGACGACCCCCACCGTGGTGGCGCCAGAAATCATGTGCTCGGCCCATTGCGGCCGCAAAATCTCGGACAGTTTCCGGGTCATGGCGCCGAGGCCTCCCGGCCAAGTGTAGCGATCATCCTGGGTGCTCTCCGCCGCCATCGATTGCAGTTCGAGCACCGCAACCCCGGTGGCGGCGTCGTCACATCGGGCCCCATAGTTCGAAGCGCCGTAAGCGTCCCACCACTGCTTCAATTCTTCGGGATATCCCTTCAGGAAATCGGAAAAGCGCATGTTATAGAACTCCGGGGCGCGCTTTTCCAAATCAATGGCCAGGATTTCCTTCTTGAACTTCTTGAAGGCCTCGCGCACCGAAGCGGGGTAGGGCAAACGGTCGAGACCGGTGCCCCAGGTGTCAGGGATAAACTCACCGTGCAAAATGGTGCCGTCAGAACTGTTGACGGGAAGCGGCTGCATGCCGAGCTCAAGGGCCAGCGCATAGCTGGCGTCGCTTTTGTAGAGAAATGCGGTGCCGGTGGCGTAAGGGCTGCCTCCGTACTCCATGGCATAGGCGTTGCCGCCCCAGTGCGGTTCCTTTTCCAAAAGAAGAAAATCACGATGGCGGAGCAGATAGGCTGCGGTGAGGCCGCTCAGTCCACCCCCCACAATCACGATGTCATGGCGCCCCGTGGCGGGGGGCCGCGTGAATATTTTGCCGTCGCGCACCTGATGGCAAATCCGGTTGTCCTCGCTATCTACATCTACGGCGGGGGCGTGGGTGGTCTCGGCCGCCAGCAGCGGGAGATCCACCGGNNTGATGAAGTCCCTGCGACTCGAGCTCATGACGAAATTCCTGGGGTTGCGACCGCAACCAGTTCGGCGGCGACTTCAAGGTTGCCTTCTGCCCGCGCCCGCAGGCGATACCAGATTACGATCGCAATCAATGAGAAGAGAAAAATGAGGGTCGAGATGGCATTGATCTCCGGCGTGATGC
>PKYX01000109.1:349-10098 GCA_003132825.1 Acidobacteriaceae bacterium | reverse complement strand
CTCGCGCCCTTTTCCCGGAGCATCCATTTTGAAAATGTTTGTTTCTCCTATGATGGCGCGGGCGATGCCGCACGCGAGATTCTCCAGGACATCAATCTCGAAGTAAACGCCGGAGAGGTTCTTGCCCTGGTCGGCTCAAGCGGCGCCGGCAAGAGCACCCTGGTTCACCTCATCCCGCGTTTTTTTGATGTGACGGGGGGCCGCCTGTTGATCGATGGGCGCGACGTTCGCGATACGACCTTGGCATCGTTGCGCTCGCAAGTCGGCATCGTGACCCAGGAAACCGTGCTTTTCAACGACACCCTGCGCAACAACATCGCCTACGGCCGACCCTCGGTTTCGCAGAAGCTGGTCGAGTCCGCGGCGCGTGCCGCCTTGGCCCACGACTTCATCATGGAACTTCCGGCGGGCTACGATACCGTGATCGGTGAACGCGGCGTGCGGCTGTCGGGCGGCGAACGCCAGCGCATCGCCATCGCGCGCGCGCTGCTGAAAAACGCGCCCATTCTGATTCTCGACGAAGCCACTTCGGCGCTCGACAGCGAATCGGAAGCTCTGGTGCAGTCGGCTCTGCAGAATCTGATGGCGGCGCGAACCGTAGTGGTCATCGCTCACCGCCTGTCCACGGTGCGCCGCGCCGATCGCATCGTGGTACTCGAAAATGGGGCCATTGCGGACATCGGTCCGCACGAAGAGCTGATGAAAAAGCTGGGCACATACCGCCGTCTGTACGAGCTGCAGTTCGCCGAGTCGGACCAGCCCAAAGCGGGAATCGCGAGCCAGTGAACTGTATTCTGTGTCATCCTGAGCGTAGCAGGACGGTCGAGGCAAAGCCCCCGGGGGTCCAAGCATCCGAGCCCTAAACACGGAGAGGGCTCGCTCGCGGATTGGTTGAGGGAATGAAACGTTGTGCCCGGCTGGGTGCAACCCCATAAAAACTATGCCCATTCGCTCCATGACGGGTTTCGCCCAAGTCAAAGGCCAGATCGAGGATCGGCAAACCCCCGGGCAACCGGCTGATCCTTCCAAAAACCGCAACGGCCTCACCTTCACGCTCTCGCTCAAGTCCGTGAATCACCGCTTTTTCGACGTCCACTTCCGCCTACCTTCCGACACCGACTCTCTCGAAATGCACTTGCGGCGCCGGCTCAAGGAAAAACTGTCTCGCGGCCACGTCGAACTGGCCCTGAATCTGGACCGCTCCGCGGGGGAGAGCCTGGCGCTCAACCGGAAGATTGTCGGGGGCTACGTGCACGCCTTTCGCATGGCCGCGGCTGAGTTTGGGATCGCGGCGGAACCTGACCTCAACGCCGTCCTGCGTATGCCCGGTGCGCTCGATGCCGCCATTCTACCTGCCGACGGTGACCTGGAAGCCTGCGTGCTGTCCCAGGTGGAAGAGGCTCTCGACAAACTGAACCAGATGCGCGAAGAGGAGGGGCGCGGCATCGAACGCGAGCTGCGCGAGCGCATGGCCCAAGTGTACAGCGCAAGCCAGGGCGTCGAGAAGCATCGCCAAACCGTGCTGAAAATCTATAGCGAGCGCCTGCGGGCGCGCATCGAGGAATGGCTGGGGAGCCAGGTGGATCCCGAGCGGGTTTTGCAGGAGGCTGCGTTGCTCGTGGATCGCAGCGACATTCAGGAAGAGTTAGTCCGCCTGCAGACTCACGTCGAGCACTTCCTCGGACTGCTCGATCAATCGGGCGAGGTAGGCAAGAAGCTGGATTTTCTCCTGCAGGAAATGAATCGTGAGGCCAACACGCTGCTCTCGAAGACTTCCGGTCTGGCCGGCGACGCTTTGAAAATCACCGAACTGGGTCTGGCCATCAAGTCCGAAATTGAGAAGGCCCGTGAGCAAGTGCAGAACGTCGAATGACCTCGGTCTTCATCATCTCGGCGCCTTCCGGTTCGGGCAAGTCCACTCTGGTCGATAAAGTCCGCCCGGAAGTTCCCGGCCTCGATTTTTCCGTTTCCTACACCACGCGCCCGCCCCGCGGCAGCGAGCAGGACGGCCAGGAGTATTTTTTCGTGTCGCGGCCCCAATTCGAAGAAATGGTCCGCCAAGATCAATTCCTGGAGCACGCCGATGTTTTCCGCAACTATTACGGCACCGCGCGTCGCTTCCTGCTCCAGGCCGAAGACCATGGCAAGGACCTGCTGCTCGATATCGATGTGCAGGGCGCGGAACAGATCATGCGCAAGATTCCCCGCGCAGTCGGCGTCTTCATTCTCCCGCCCGACCGTAACACCCTGGAGAGGCGTCTGCGCAGCCGTAGCCAGGATAGCGAAGAAGTGATCCAGCTCCGGTTGGCCACGGCCACTCGGGAGATTGAGAATTACTCCAAATACGACTATATTTTGGTCAACGACCGCCTGGAAGAATCCACGGAAGCTCTCAAGGCGATCCTTCTCGCGGAACGGCTGAAGCGCTCAGGAGCCCAACCATTGTCAGCAGACGACAACGCGATGGTGGCTATGGCCGAACTGCACCGTCTGAACAATATGCGCGCACGCATCGAACCGATCCTGGGCTCATTTAGGACGGGTGGAGCTTAGGCAGTAGGGGAGGAACGTTATGAAGTTGATGGACGGATTCGACAGCAATTATCGCTATATCCTGGTAGCAGCCCGTCGCGCCCGGCAATTGCAGAGCGGCGCGCCTCCGGTGATTGACACCCATTCCCGCAAACCCTGTCGCATCGCGCAGGACGAGATCAAGGCTGGCAAGGTGAAGTGGATGATCCCTGAGATCGTCAAATCTCCAACCGAGGCCGCCAGCGTGATTCTCGATAAGGCGCTGGGGCAGGAGTAAAGCTTGGGTGAATTCTTGGGTGGTCGCAGTCGGGCGGGAAAAGAGCATGTCATTCCGAGAATCAGATTGATCTTGATTGTCCTTGCATCTGAACTCCCGGGTACTCGAGTAGGCAGGCGGTGCGTGCGGTGAAAATAGCTCTCGGCGTCAGCGGTGGCATTGCGGCCTATAAAGCGGCGGAGATCGTCCGCCTCTTGCAGGATCGGAGCATCCGAGTCCAGGTCATCATGACCCAGGCCGCCCAGGAGTTTATCCGGCCGCTGACCTTCGCCGCCCTCTCTGGGGAAAAAGTCATCACCGACATGTTCGCTGCCGGAGAGGAGACGCCCAATATCGATTCCGCCGTCGAGCATGTCGCCCTAGCCCAGTCGATTGACTCGCTTCTGGTCGCACCCGCCACCGCCGATGTTCTCGCCAAATTCGCGCAAGGCATTGCCAACGATTTTCTGACCACGCTCTATCTGGCCACCACCGCGCCCGTCGTCGTCGCTCCCGCCATGAACCTCAACATGTGGAACCACCCTGCGACCCAAGCCAACATCGAGATGCTCAAGAAGCGCGGCGTGAAAGTGGTTGATCCCGGAGAAGGCTACCTGGCTTGCGGCATGACCGGGCCCGGCCGCCTCGCCGAAAATGAGTCCATCGTCGCCGCTGTCCTCGAATCTTTGGGAGCCTCGCAGGATTTCCTCGGCGAAACCGTTCTGATCACCGCGGGCCCCACGCGGGAGAAAATCGATCCCGTGCGTTACCTCACCAACCGGTCGAGCGGCCGCATGGGTTACGCCTTGGCCGAGGCCGCGCTGCGCCGCGGCGCGCGGGTGCTGCTGGTCAGCGGCCCCACCGCCCTAAAGCCGCCGTCCGCCGCCGAGCTCACCTCGGTTTCCTCCGCCGAGGAGATGCGCCGGGCTGCGCTCGGCCTACTGCCCCAGGCCAGCGTGGTCATCAAGACCGCCGCCGTTTCCGACTATCGCCCGAAGTCGGTGGCCGGGCAAAAGATCAAGCGCAGCGGTTCTATGTCGCTCGAACTCGAGCCCACCGCCGATATCCTGGCCGAGCTCGTTCGTCACCGGCAGTCGCAGATCATGGTGGGTTTCGCCGCCGAAAGCGAAAACGTCCTGGAGAATGCCCGCCGGAAGCTGCTGTCCAAATCCCTGGACGCGATCGTCGTGAACGATATCTCGCACGAAGGTGTCGGCTTCGACTCCGATCGCAACGCCGTCACCATCCTGACTCATCAGGAAGTCGTTGACGTGCCCGTGACCACCAAATGGGAAGTGGCGCAGCGCGTGCTCGATCTGGTGGTTCGCCTGCGCAAACGCTCTCCGGTCGCGAACTAGCGAAAGTCCGAATGCACACCTCGAGGCTGGCACCTCGACCGTCGGGGTGAGCCCGAAACCGGGGTACTGTTGGGGGTTGCCTGCGCCCGTTTCCCTGCCGAACCTCATCGGTCGCCAGCCGTGATACGCTGGATCGGTTCGTGACCCTCGACCCGCAACTCCGCCGTGCCCTCGCCGAGCGCATCCGCTACTACGGTGAACTCGGCGTCTATGACTTCTACCGTCGCGAAGCTTCGGCCCCGGACGCGATCACCACTTCTTCGGAACCCGAAATCGATTCCGGCCAACGAGAGCCAATGACCCCCAGAGCCAAAACAGTCCTGCCCCAAAGAGAAGAAAGCATCTTCGAAGCCGGCGTCCCCAAACCCGAATCCCGCACCACCGACCCGGTGCAAGCTCTTAAGATCATTCGCCAAGACCTTGGTGACTGTACCCGCTGCCGCTTGCACAAACAGGGACGCAAGCAGATCGTTTTTGGAGTTGGCGATGCTCGCGCCCAGCTAATGTTCATCGGCGAAGCCCCCGGGGCCGACGAAGATCAGCAAGGCGAGCCATTCGTCGGCCGCGCCGGCCAGTTGCTCAACAACATGATCAAAGCCATGGGCATTCGGCGCGAGGATGTCTATATCGCCAACATCATCAAATGCCGGCCCCCCGGAAACCGCACCCCCGAGCGCGACGAATGCGAAACCTGCTCGCCCTTTCTCATGCGCCAGATCGCGGCGATTCAACCCAAAGTCATCGTGGCTCTCGGCGCCGTCGCGGCCAAGACATTGCTCGCGATCAACGCTCCCATGTCCGAGCTGCGTGGCCATTGGTACGACTTTCGCGGCACCAAACTAGCCGTGACCTATCATCCCGCCTTCCTCCTCCGCGACCCCCGGCAAAAGAAAGAAACCTGGAAAGACCTGCAAATGGTCATGCAGGATCTAGGCCTCCCCATGCCCTCGAAAGGCGTCGAGTAACCCCGCGCCCAGGGCGGGACGGGCGCCCTCGCGCTTCCCGGTTGGGCGCAGCTCACCCGGCCCCGGCACGGGATTGCGCTGGGTCACAACTGGTTGATATCTGAGCTTTCGAGCACCGAGTTGGGGAAGCCTTCTTGGGCGACCCTTATCATGGCGTGTCCCACCTGCTCGGTGGTGGTGATGTATTTCGGAAACCGCGGGTACATCGAGCGAAGCAGGGGCCGAGCGAGCGCGTAACCCATGCGGTAGATCTTGGTCTTCGATCGAATCCCGTCGAGCGGCACAATGACCCCCGGACGGAACATGTACGCGGCCTTGAACGGTAGCCGCAGCAGGGCATTTTCCGTCTGGCCTTTCACTCGCGCCCACATGATGCGACCGCGCTCGGTGCTGTCGGTTCCTGCTCCCGACACGTAGACGAATGTCATGCCCGGGTTCAGCTTCACCAGAGTCTCGGCCGCCGCGAGCGTGAGATCGTAGGTGATCCGCCGGTAGCGGATCTCTGTCATGCCCGCCGAGGACACGCCCAGGCAGAAAAAACAGGCATCCCAGCCCGACAGCTCACTCTCGATCGCCGAGAAATCGAAGAAATCACGGTGCATGAGTTCGCGCAGCTTCGGGTGCTGCTGTCCGCCCGCGCTGCGTCCGATCGACAGCACGGTCTCGACCCCGGGATGAAGCAAGCACTCGCGCACCACGCCCTGGCCTATCATGCCCGTCGCTCCAAACAAGATGACCTTCATGCCTTCATGTTACCAAGGTCAAAAAGGTGGCGGCCCCTTGCCCCGAAGGCCGTGGTTAGAAATCATCCGCGAGCCGCCAGACCAAAAAGTGAGGTTCGACGATGGATGTTACGATGCCTGTTCGGTCCGATCGCCATGCCTCAGTTCTGCGACGTAGCCCTGCCCGTCCCGCTCGACGCGGTCTTCACCTATCGCATTCCGGAGGGGATGCAGCCGGTGGTGGGCGGACGTGTCGTGGTCCCCTTTCGCCAGCAGCGCCTGTCCGGCGTCGTCACCGAACTGCACGACCGCCAGCCCCGAGCCGGGAATAAGGACATACAAGCCAAGGATCTCGCCAGCATCCTCGACCCGGCGCCTGTGCTGGACGAGCAACTCCTGCGCCTGGGCCACTGGATTGCCGACTACTACCTGGCGCCGCTCGGCGAAGTCTTCCGCACCATGCTGCCGCTCGGCGCCGAGTTTAAACGCGTCATCGCCTATCGCATCACGCCCGAAGGGCAGATGGCGTTGCATCTGGCCGGCATGGCGGGCTCCTCGGCCCGCTCCCGCAGGACGCCGGAAGAACAGTTGGCGGAGTTCCGCGTGCTCGACCACCTGGCGGAAGCAGAAATGATCCGGGAGCCAGCCTTGCGGTCCGCGACCCGAGTCTCGAAGCCTGTCCTCGACGGCATGGTGCGCAAAAAGTGGATCCTGCGGGAAGACTTGTCGGGCGTGCGCGACGCGGCTCGCACCTTCAGAGTCGCCGTGCTGAAGAGTGCGGAGGGCAAACTCAATCCCAACCAGCGCACACTCGTCGAAGCGCTGGCCGCAGCCGGCGGCAGAATGGCGGTTGAGAGCCTACGAACCCTCGATGTCCCCCGCACCACCTTGCGCACGCTCGAAAAGCGCGGCCTGGTGGAGATGGCGGATGAGGCCGCCGAGCTCACCCGATCCACGCTCAAGCCGCGACCCTCGCCCTTCGGCTTCCAATTCAGCGCGCCGCAAGCCGAAGCGCTCGCCCGGATTGAGGACAGCGTGCAGGCCCGCAAGTTTGCCGGCCTGCTGCTCTATGGCGTCACCGGATCGGGCAAGACCGCGGTCTATTTGGCGGGCATGCGCTCGGTGCTGGCTGCCGGCCGCTCCGCCATCCTGCTGGTTCCTGAGATCGGGTTGACGCCGGCCGTGGCCGCCGATCTGCACCAAGTGTTTGGCGACGAAGTGGCGATTCTGCACTCCGGGCTCTCCGACAAGGAGCGGGCGGAGCAATGGCATCGCATCCAGCAAGGCCAGGCCCGCATGGTGGTGGGGACGCGCTCGGCGGTGTTCGCGCCGGTGACCGATCTTGCCTTGGTGATTGTCGATGAAGAGCAAGACGCGTCTTACAAGCAGGAAGAGACACCCCGTTACCATGGGCGTGACGTGGCGGTGATGCGCGCCAAAATGGCCAATGCCGCGGTGGTGCTGGGATCGGCAACGCCGTCGCTCGAGTCCTATTTCAACGCGAAAAAGAATAAGTACACGCTGCTCGAACTGCGGGACCGGGTTGAGCAGCGGCCGCTGCCTGAAGTGGAGATCATCGACATGCGGCAGGAGTTCCAGCAGACGGGGAAGGAGCAAGTCATCTCCGCCAAGCTGGCGGAGGAAATCAGACAGCGGCTGGAGCGCAGGGAACAAGTGATGGTGCTGCTCAACCGCCGCGGCTATTCGCCGGTGGCGCTCTGTCGAGCTTGCGGCAAAACGCTCGAGTGCCAGAACTGCGCGATTGCGCTCACCCTCCACAAGCGCTCGAACCGCATGCTGTGCCACTACTGCGGTTACACGGCGCCGGTGCCCAAAACCTGTGCGCACTGCGGAAGCGAGTACGTGTATTTTCTGGGGACGGGCTCGGAGAAGCTGGAAGAGCTTTTGCACGGCATGTTTCCGCAGGCCCGCATCGGGCGGCTGGACCGGGACACGGTGCGGGGCCGGGACGACTTCGAACGCGCGCTGAACGCGCTCAACCAAGGCGAGTTGGATCTGCTGGTCGGCACGCAGATGATTGCCAAGGGGCACGACATCCATGGAGTCACGCTCGTGGGTGTGGTCGGAGCCGACTGGGCGCTGAGCATGCCGGACTTCCGCGCGGCCGAGAAGACGTTTCAGCTGCTGACCCAGGTGGCGGGACGCGCGGGGCGCGGGAATACTCCGGGAAAGGTTGTGCTGCAGACCTATTTTCAAGACCATTACGCGGTGCAGTATGCGGCGCGACATGACTTCGTCGGCTTCTATGAGAAAGAGTTGCAATTCCGCAAGTGGATGCACTATCCGCCGTACAGTGCACTGGCCAACGTAGTGGTGCGCGGCGGCAAGCTGGACGAGGTTTTCGAGTGGTCGGGGATTTTGGGGAAGTGGTTCGAGACCCGACGGCACGAAGGCGTGCGCGTGCTAGGTCCGGCGGCGGCGCCGATCGTGCGGCTGAAGCAGGACTACCGCTATCACTTTGTGTTGAAGTCCGACAGCCGGGAGAAACTGAACGCCCTGCTTCGCGCCATGCTTGTCCACGCGGCGCAACAGAAGATTCCCCGGACGCAGGTGATCGTCGATGTGGACGCGGTGTGGCTGATGTGAGCCGGCATTTCTAGCGGGCCCCCAAGATCGTTTTTCGCTGTCACGCCGGAGGCACGCTCCCCAGGGCCGGAGGCCATGTCGTCTCGTTATCGCGGCCGTGAAGAAGGAACTGCCCACTTACGCGGGAACGCCTACCTCGACGCGGTTAGCGGATTGGGCTCGGAGAAGGCAGGCACAAACCCCTGACGCCTGAAGTGTGTTAGAGAGCGGTCACTTGCCACTGGAAGGGACGAAACTCGGCGAGCCTGCTGAAGTCTCGTTCGTTGGCTGTGATGACTCGGATGCCAAGTCGCCCCGCGCTCATCGCCATTAGAGCGTCGTTGGTCAATCGTCCCCGTCCGATCTGTTCGTAATGATACTTGGCCGCCAAGCGAGCCAGCACTCTGCCGGCTTGAGCCCAATCGCTCAGATTCGGCACCAGGATTCGCTTCGCCCTGTCGAAGTCTCGCTCCAGGTGTTCCACAACCTTACGATCACGGTCCGCTGCGCCAGCATAGAGTTCTTCGAGTACAACGGCACTGAGCCAAAGGGGTGCATCGGTAGCGAACCGGCGCAGCGCCAGGGCGGCATCGTCCCCTCGCCGCAATGCAGCAATATAAATCGAAGAGTCGAACAGAGCGGGCTGCATCTAACCACTCAGCGTGTCGTCCACGTCCTTAATGTAAATGCCACTCTTGACGAAACGCTCAGTGGCTTCGAGAACCAATCGGTTGCTCTCGTGTTCGGCAATTGCCAAATCCAACGCACGCTCGATGGCCTCAGTCTCGGTTTTCGCTCGCAAAGCTTTTTGGGCGCGCTTGATTTTCACTGTATCCAACTGAAAGTGTTTGTGCGACCGAATCCTTGCTGTTCCCATGAACGTCCCCCCTCTACCCCCCCCTAGGATACCAGCGAATGTACACATATTCCATCTTTATGTACATTCCGAGAACCGCAAGGCAGACGCCGGCGAACCGGGATTGGACCTGCTGTGGAAAGTCTGTCGCAATCGCCGGAGACTATGGTGGGGCGGGTTCGGCAAGTGGGGAGACAGACTCGGATGCAGATTCTTGCAGGCGACACGAAGTTGGCGGGAAAGATCATTGGCGGGTTCAAGCCGCACACGGAAATCATTCGCANNACGCGGCGCAACAGAAGATTCCGCAGACCCAGGTGATTGTCGATGTGGACGCGGGGTGGCCGATGTGGGCGCTGGCATTCCTCGCGGCCCCTGGCCTGGTCTGCGCCCGGCTCCCCGGCGTAGCTGGTCTCCCCGCGCCGACCGCAGTGCCCCGCCGCAGAATCATCCGCCCTTCTTCTTGAGGAACTC
>PKYX01000109.1:0-343 GCA_003132825.1 Acidobacteriaceae bacterium | reverse complement strand
GCCAGCGCGTCGATGGCGGCTTTGATCTCGGGATGGAGTTCGAGCGCCTGCTGGCGGATGATGGCAACAGCCTCGTAGGGCGGGAAGTAGTGGCGGTCGTCTTCGAGTACCGCCAAATCCAGAGCCGGGATCAGGCCATCGGTGGTGTTGCCGGCGATCAAGTCGAGCTGGCCGGCCTTCAGGGCCCGGGTGAGCAGGCCGNNGGCGCTCCATGAACTCGTAGCCGAATCCGGCGCGCCAGTGGGGGGCGTAGGCGGCGGCCTGGGAGATGGTTGCGAGGTGTAGGCGGCGGGAGTCTTCGCCCCGGATTTCGATGGCGAAGGTGTCGTTGAAACCGAGGGGC
>PKYX01000394.1 GCA_003132825.1 Acidobacteriaceae bacterium | reverse complement strand
GGTTATGGTCTCGCCTTCGGGTCTTGACTACCGTCGGTTTGGAGCGAACAACACAAGCCGTACCTTCCAGGTTGTCGACTCCCCCGGACTAAGCTTCACCATGCCGGTATCCATCCCCTTCCACTCTTCGCCGAAAGGGTCCTGGAAGTTGAACTGCTCTTCAATGGCAGCGAAGGTATCGTTATTCGGAGAGTAAAGATGCACCGTGTTGATCTCGGCCGAGAGGCCCTCGACGCGAATGCCATAGTTCCAGTTGGGATCGGACAGCCACGCGTCCACCACTCCTTGGGCCCGAGCGAGGTGAGAGAAGTTCGTATTCATCGACGCCTTGAGCAGAGCGCCATCCCTCGGTTGAAAGTCGTACGACGTTCCTTGCACGGGAACAAGCAGTCCTGTAGTACGTCCATCGATCGAATCCACCTCGGCACGCGTGGCAGCGGGGATGTGGACTCGCGCTTGGGAACGGTCGCCGCTTGGAATCGCGAGATATGGATGCCAGCCAATTGCCATGGGCTCGGACTCACGGCCTACATTCTTCGCCGTGACGGTCACCTCGACCGCTTGGCCGGTCAATGCGACGGTGAAGTATAGATCGGTGCTCGAAAGCCAATGGCCGCCGAAGTCACCGGCATGAATGACGCCCGTCACGGTCTCGCCGTCTGCGGTCGCAAGCGTGCGCAGGTTCTCCGCTTTGGTCTGATTGATCAGTCCGTGGACGGCGTACTTCCCCATGAAGTCCATCGGGAGATGGATCGCATGCCCGTGCCAGTTCGCGTTGACGGTCCTGCCATCCGGCGAGAGCTCGCCGCCAATGCGGCTGGAGAAAGGAATGAGGAAAGCCCCTCCGAAAGAATGATTCAAATTGCCAAACTCATCGGGCCCAGTACCGTTCAACAGGCCGGCGGCCTCCGCTAGGGAGGGCGATTTCAGCAGCCGTACTTCGCCTTTGCCCGGAATGTTGGCCGTTATCTGGAAAACGTTCATGCCACGTCCCGGAAACAGAGTCAGCGAGAGAAATTGGAGTCGGTTTCGATGACGCGATGGCTTGCGCACTAACGTCACCACGTCTCGGCCGCCGACCTGCGGACGCCCGGCGGTTACGTGCAGGGGCTCATCTTGCTGGGCGCTCAGGTTCTTGCCCGTTGTCAGCGAGACCGCCAACGCGGCAAGCGTCCATACCATTTGTTTTCTCGCGTTACGAATATCCATCTTCGATGAACCTCGACTCCAGAATTCGCTTGCCAGGGGATCGCAAAGCTCTTGGATTATTGTAAGGAAGGAGGGTAAAGGCGGCGACCCCTGTCAAATCTGAAAGACTCCGAATAACACTATGACCGTGTTCTTAGATTAATTCCCTAGTGCCGCAGATGCGCCCGGATCTCGAACATTAGTGGGATTGCGGATCGTCGCCCAGTGTGGCCTGCGGCCAGCCCTTCACCCAGGCAATCGATGAAATCTGCAGAAAAGGCCGGCCGGTTTGGGCATCATAGGCATGAAACACAATGATGTCCCCGTCTTTTTGTTGAAGAACGGATTCTCCGCCTGGGCCCACCCAACGCTGGTTTCCTACCAGCAGGGGAGTTCCTCCGCCCTCTAGCATGGGAGTACCTTGGGCATCCACGTAGGGTCCGGTCGCCTTTCGCGAACGACCGACCATGGTCTTGTAAGTGCTCTTGGTGCCGCGGCAACAAAGATCGAAAGAGGCAAACAAATAGTAGAACTTGCCGTGGTGAACCAGGAAAGGAGCTTCGATCGCTTGCCAATTCCCCGGCAAACCCGGAGGCGCCGCGGGAGGATTGTCAGGCCGCTTTCGGGTGGCGAGAGAATACAGCCTCGTGTCCTTGGCCGACAGCCCGCCTGTCTTCGGATCGATGCGGCGCATCTTGATTCCGCCCCAAAAGCTGCCGAACGCCAGCCAAGTGCGCCCCCTCGCATCGATCACGAGATTAGGATCAATGGCGTTGAAATCGTCTCCCAGTCCGGAGCGCAGTACCAATCCCCGATCTGCCCAGTGAAAATCGTGGCTGCTCGGATCGAGAGTCCGATTGGTGAGCAGAGCGATTCCAGAAGTGTTCTTTCCGAACACCGAAAACGCATAGTACAGATGATATTCGCCGTTGAAATAGGAAATGTCCGGGGCCCACAGCTCCCGGGTCTGCGGGCTCTCCTTCTGAATCCACTCGGGAATGGTCGGGAGCACATATCCACACCGTGCCCAGCGGTGCAGGTCTTTCGAGCAGCGAACCGGGAGCTGTCCCTTCCGATCTGGTCCGCTTCCGGTCGCAAACAAATACCATGTGTCGCCATCTTTGAAGATGGAGGGATCGTGGGTGAACTCCACGTCGCCTTCGACCTTAATTACCTGAGGTGAACGAGAGTCGGAGTCTTGCGCTTCGACCGCTCGAGAACCCGGGGTGAGGATCCACGCTACACCGAGAAGAAATAGAAAGATGTGCTTGTTCATCGGGCTGTTCGGGGTCTGCAGATGCCAAGAAACGCTGCGATGTTGGACCGAGACCACGATTGCGGCCAAGCAAGCAAACGTTTTCTTGTTCATTGGGGAAATTTCTCTCCCTTAACGCCGGATACCGCGCCAGTATAGCGCAGCCCTGGTCCCGGACGGTCCTTGGCAATAGCTTAGCTCTTCAGGCCAACTTCAAAGTATATAGTTGCTTTTCATGCAAAGTTTTGTTCAGCATCTCCGCTACAGCCTGCGGATGCTGCGCAAGAGCCCTGGCCTCACCCTAACGGTGTTGCTAACGCTTGTGCTCGGCATCGGCGCAAACACGGCGATCTTTACCGCGGCCTACGCGACGCTGCTGGCGCCATTGCCTTATCCGCACCCCGACCGGCTAGTGATGGTCTGGTCCAAGCTGCAAGGCCATCGCAACGCGGTTTCGGCGGCCGATTTCGCCGACTGGAAGCGGCAGGGCACTGCATTCGAGGACCTGAATGCGTTGAGCCCGGACGATTTCAACATCGCTACCCAGGACAGGCCGGAATTCATCGAAGGTATGGAAGCCACGCCAGGCTACTCCGGAATGTTGGGAAATCCCCTCTTCCTCGGTCGCAATTTCCTGCCCGAGGAAGGGGAGCCAGGCAAAGAACACGTCGTCATCCTTACCTCTCGGTTATGGCGGCATCTCGGTTCCACCCCCCAAATCATTGGCCAGAGGATTCAAATCAACGGCGAGCCTTATACGGTGGTGGGCGTGTTGGCGCCGGGAACTGCGGATCGTTGGGACGAAGAATTGATCGTACCGCTTGTCTTCAAGCCCGGGCAGCCCCTCGATCGCGATTCTCGCTACTTGGGCGTCGCGGGTCGGCTCAAACCCGGCGTCACCATCAAGCAAGCGCAGGCCGAGATGGACTCGGTCACCGCCAATGAGGCGAAGGATTATCCCCAGAGCAATCAAGGCTGGGGCGCGCTGGTGGAACCGCTCAAGAATGATTTTTTCCCGAGCGATAGGCAGCTAACCCTTTGGCTGCTGCTAGGTGCAGTGGGATTCTTGCTATTGATAGCCTGCCTAAATGTAGCCAATCTCCTGCTGGCCAAGGGCATTACCCGGAACCGGGAAGTGGCGATTCGCGGCGCTTTGGGAGCGAGACCGGCAGCGATCTTCGCGCAGTTTCTAACCGAGAGCCTAGTCCTAGCGATCCTAGGGGGTCTACTCGGCGTTGCTGCGGGGTATGCCATGCTGCGAGGGTTGGTTGCGGTGATGCCGCCGCACACCCTACCCGCGGAAGCCGATCTGCGGCTGAATGTTCCTATTCTGCTCTTCATGCTGGCCGCCGCGACGCTGGCCGGCGTTCTCTTCGGCTGCGCCCCCGCATGGTACGCCTCACACCTGGATCCGGCGGGAGTCCTCAAGGATGGCGGGCGTTCAGGAATGGGCCGGGGCCGCAACCGGATTCGCCGCGTCCTCGTAATGGCCGAGTTTGCCCTGGCTCTGCCGCTGCTTGCCGGGGCCGGGTTGGCGACTCACAGCTTCTGGAATCTCACGCACATAGATCTCGGCTTCCGCACCGATCACATTCTTGGCTTCTACCTCGAACCGGTGTCGCTGTTGAACGATCCCAAACCGATCGATTCCTACTATCACCGCATTCTTGCCAGCATCGAAACGGTTCCCGGCGTCTCCCATGCGTGCGCGATGACGTTTTTACCTCTCGAAGGCTTGCACTTCGAAATGCCTTTCACTATTGTCGGCAAACCCGAGTATGCGGACCCGTCGAAGCGCCCGAGCGCGGACCTGCAGAATGTTACGCCCGACTATTTCCAGACCTTCGGAATTCGAATCATAAAAGGACGAGC
This sequence comes from Acidobacteriaceae bacterium, assembly GCA_003132825.1. Lineage (GTDB taxonomy): Bacteria > Acidobacteriota > Terriglobia > Terriglobales > Acidobacteriaceae > PALSA-270. The sequence goes on along the minus strand of PKYX01000394.1, from coordinate 1,057 downwards.
GTTTACTGAAGCTGATAATGCCTCGAGCGTCAGAGTAGCGATGGTCAACGAGACCTTCGCCAACAGATTTCTTGCAGGGCTCGATCCACTCCAGCAGCATGTGTCGATGCAGCAGTTGATTCCTGATGAGCCGAAGATGGGGCCAGCTGTTGAGCGGCAGATCGTGGGCGTATTTCACACTGTGAAGAGCCGAGGATCCCGCGAGGACAACCCTGAGATTGATATACCCTTCTGGCAACAGGGGTTTCCCATCGCGGGTATTGGCGTTCGCACCGCTGAAGATCCGGCGACCATGATCAAGAGTATCGCGGCTGCCGTGAATACCGTGGACTCGCAGACGGCCCTTTATACACCTCGGACCATGGAGCAAGTGCACGATGAGGGGTTGGCCAACGATCGGTTTGTAGTAATCCTTTTCGCCAGCTTCGGCGTGGTTGCGCTGTTGCTCGCCGCGGTAGGTATCCACGGTCTAACGGCTTTTTCGATAGCGCAACGCTCGCATGAGATTGCCCTGCGGATGGCGCTGGGCGCCACCCGCAGCCGCGTTGTTGTTCTCGTGGTGAAAGAGGGTTTGGTGCTGGCATGTGTCGGTTTGGGTCCCGGATTGATCGGGGCTTATTTTGTAGGGCGAGAAATGCAGAGCATATTGTTCGGCATGGCTGCGATTGATTTCCCAAGCCTTGTGGGGCTGGGGCTGGTCTTTCTTTTTGCAGCGCTGTTGGCCTGTTATCCACCAGCGCTCCGGGCCGCAACAGTGGAAATTATGCAGGCACTGAGAAATGACTAGGGAAAATGGCTGGGGTGCTTCCTCCGTGGGAGGGTAGGCCGAGTGAAAATGATTCAGCCAAGCTGGCAAACGGGACTGTTGATTCACGTGTCCTCGGTGCGGACGGATGGTGCCCGTCCTGGGTGTAATAGATCGACGTCTTTGCCGAATTGAATCGCGGTTTCACGAGGCTCCCCGGCGAACCCGCCCACCCCACGCCCTGCCCTAGTTCTCCAGGTGGGGTGTAGCTCTTTTGCTGTCCCCATACACTACCCCGGCTTTTATTGACTT
>PKYX01000421.1:236-7069 GCA_003132825.1 Acidobacteriaceae bacterium | reverse complement strand
GCTCGGTGGCTGCTCCGCGAGCCCGGCCGGCGCGGCCCCGGCGACCAACCCAGCTCCGGAGCTTCACTCCGCCGCATAGTTTGGCGCCTCGCGCGTGATCATGACATCGTGAACATGGCTTTCGCGCAGTCCGGCGACGCTGATGCGGACAAAGCGCGTCTTTTGCAACAATTCCGGAATGGCGGAGCAGCCGCAGTATCCCATCCCTGATCTCAATCCGCCCACCATCTGGTGCACGATCATGGCGACCGATCCGCGATAGGGAACGCGTCCTTCAATGCCCTCCGGCACCAGTTTGCCCACTCGGTTGGAGTCCTCGCCGGTCATCGCCGCTGAAGCCTCGCCATCGGTCGTCTGAAAGTAGCGTTCACTCGATCCCGCCACCATAGCGCCCAGCGACCCCATGCCGCGATATGACTTGAAGCTGCGGCCTTGATAGAGAATCATCTCGCCCGGACTTTCATCGGTGCCGGCGAACATCGATCCGATCATGACGGCGTTGGCGCCGGCGGCCAGGGCCTTGGTAATGTCGCCGGAATACTTGACGCCGCCATCGGCGATGACCGGAACCTGGGCGTCTTTTGAGGCGCGATAGGCTTCCGCGATGGCCGTGATCTGCGGCACACCAGCGCCGGTGACGACACGCGTGGTGCAGATCGATCCTGGACCGATGCCCACCTTAATCGCGTCCGCTCCGGCGCGGGCCAGTGCGCAGGCCCCGTCGAAAGTGCCCACGTTGCCGGCAATCAGGTCCACTTCCGGAAGTTTCGACTTCACTGCCTGGATCGCTTCGAGCACCCGGGTGGAGTGGCCGTGGGCGCTGTCAATGGCCAGCATGTCCACCTTACATTTGGCCAACTCCTGAGCGCGTTCCAGGAAGTCACCGGTCGCGCCAATGGCTGCGCCTGCGCGCAGGCGTCCGTGCGAATCCTTGGCCGCGTTCGGATATTTCAGCTTCTTCTGGATGTCTTTTACCGTGATCAGGCCTTTGAGGTTGTAGTGGTCATCGACCACCAGCAGCTTTTCCACGCGGTGTTCGTGCAGAATCTTCTCGGCTTCTTCGAGGGTCGTCCCGACGGCGACGGTAATGAGATTTTCCTTGGTCATCACCTTGTGAATTGGAATATCGAAGCGGCCCTCAAAACGCAGATCACGGTTGGTGAGAATGCCCACCAGCTTTCCCTGTTTGGTGATGGGGACGCCGGAAATCTTGTACTTGCGCATGACTTCGAGGGCATCGGAAACTTTGTCGTCGGGCGACATGGTCACGGGATCGACGATCATGCCGCTCTCCGAGCGCTTCACCTTGTCCACTTCCTTGGCCTGCTGTTCGATGGTCAGGTTGCGATGAATAATCCCCAGTCCGCCTTGCTGGGCCAGCGCGATCGCCATATGCGATTCGGTGACCGTGTCCATGGCGGCGCTGATGATGGGGATATTCAGCCTGATATTGCGGGTAAGCTGGGTCTGGGTATTGGCTTGCGACGGAACGACGTCGGAATGGGCGGGCAAAAGCAAAACGTCATCGAAGGTGAGCGCCTCAGGAACGGGGAAATGAATCATAAGTTTTCTCGGGCGTGATGAATGACTTTCTATTCTAGAGAGGGCTGGCGCTTCAGGCAAATGGAGAGCGAGGGCGGGAGCGGTCGCTTTCATCGTATCCCTCGATCGATCCCGAGAGGGAAGGACAAACCATCGAGGGTTCGTCGCTCGCATCCAGAAAGACGGGGTGGTTCGCTGCCATTTGACTTCAACCGCAGCCGGTCTTCCGCTTGCGCCAGGGCGGAAGTTGCTTCCTGCGCTCCTCGCTCGGGCCGCGCCAGCCGGCCCTCGTGCAGATAGCGGTCGGCCCAGCGGGAGAGCGCCCGAGCGCCCGGTTCGGGCATCGTCCCGGCCCTCCTCCGTTTGTCTTTTGTTTTCCAGCGGCGTATATTAGTGGCTGGAAACTGTTGTGTAGTACCGAGCGATTGGCGAAACACACCAGTGGGCGCAAGCCCACTTTTTAGTTTCAGCCCGACTCAGCTCTACTGCCCAAGCCCATAAGCTATTGGTTTCATGGCATTTGAGGTCGAACGGGTGCGCGAAATTGCGGAGCGGGTCGCCCTTTCCAGCGGGCTGGAAGTGGTAGAGGTTGAGTTGCGCGGCGGAGGCAAAGCGCGCATGCTGCGCATCGTGATTGACAAGCCGGCGGGGGTTACGCACGAGGATTGCGCGAACCTGAGCCGTGAAATGAGCACCATCCTCGATGTGCAGGACGTGGTTGCGGGCAGCTCGTATCTTTTGGAGGTTTCTTCTCCGGGGATGGATCGCAAGCTGCTGCGGGCGGCGGACTATGAGCGCTTTACTGGAAGCCGGGTGAAGTTGACCACCAGGAATCCGGTCGCCGGCAACCGGCACTTTGAAGGACGGCTCGAGAGTTTTGAGAACGGGCGTCTGACCCTGGACTTGAGCGCGGCACGGAAGAAGTTTCGCCCGGTCGGCGATGCGGCGCAAAAGCTCGACATCGAACTGGCCAACGTCGAGAAGGCGAATTTGGTGCCGGAGATCTGAGGGAAAACGAAGTTTCAGAGGATTGCGGCTTTCTTTCTCTTTTCGCGGGCCATGCTGGCTTCGTGGTCGAGTGAATCTTGAGTGTCGGAATTTTTCTTATGGCAAGTGAGCTCTATAACACGATCGACGCGCTGAGCCGGGAAAAAGGCATTGATCCGCAGATTGTGGTCAGTGCGGTCGAAGACGCCATCGTCGTCGCCACCCGAAAATACTACAAGACGCAAGAAACCCTGCGCGCTGAATTGGATAAGGAATCGGGCAAGATTCACGCCTTTGCGGTCAGGACCGTAGTCGAGAATCCGGAGCAGGTTGAGGATCCCCTGCTGCAGATCACGCTGGACGATGCGCGCAAGATAGACCCCAGCCTCGAAGTCGGTGGCGAACTGCGGATTCCCAAACAGACCGAAGGCATTCTGGGGCGGATCGCGGCGCAACTGGCCAAGCAGGTCATCTTCCAGAAGGTGCGCGAAGCGGAACGCGACACGGTCTACAACGAGTACATCGGACGCGTGAATGAGATCGTGAACGCCACGGTCAAGCGCATTGAAGGGCCGGATGTGATTTTCGATCTGGGCAAGGCGGAATCGCGCATGCCGCGCAAGGAGCAGTCTCGGCTGGAGTCGTTTGCCATCGGTGAACGGGTGCGGGTGGTCATTGCGCGCGTGGAGAAGGCATCGAAGGGCCCGGCAGTGGTCGTATCCCGCGCGGCGCCGGAACTGGTGCAGCATTTGTTCCAGACCGAAGTTCCGGAGATTTACGACGGAACCGTGGTGATCCGCGCCATTGCGCGCGAAGCCGGGGAGCGCACCAAGATTGCCGTGATGTCCAAGGATAAGGACGTGGATGCGGTGGGTGCCTGCGTGGGCATGAAGGGCATGCGGGTCCAGTCCATCATCCGCGAATTGCGCGGCGAGAAGATCGACATCATCGAGTACCACGAAGACGCGGTCACCTTCGCCGAGAAGGCTCTGCAGCCGGCGAAAGTAAGCCGGGTTTCGGTGGTGGATGCCTCCGACAAGCATTTGGAAGTTGTGGTGGACGATAGCCAACTTTCGCTTGCCATTGGGAAGAAGGGGCAGAATGTCCGCCTGGCGGCCAAGCTGCTGGGATGGAAGATCGACATCAAGAGCGAGGAAGAGAAGCGGCAGGAAGTGGAGTTGCAGATGTCGGCGCTCGTTGGCTCCCCCTCCACTCCGCTCGAGAATGTGCCGGGCTTGGGCGAAGGCTTGATCGAGAAGCTGAGCGCCGCCGGCATCGGCACGGTCGAGGCCCTGGCGGACATGACTCCCGAGCAATTGGAGGCCATCGAGGGAATTGGCCCGAAGACGGTGGAAAAAATCAGTCTTGCGGTGAATAATTATTTCTCTAGCCTCGAAGCGGGACCCGTGGCGGAGGAAGCAACCGGCGAGGCCGACGCGCCTTTCGCGGCGCCGGCGGAGACGGAAGCTGCGCCGGCTGAAGAGTCCGCCACAGCGGCGGAGAAAGCGGTCGAGGAGAGCGTCGAGGGGGAAACTCCAGTCGAAGCTCGTTCCGCAGACCAGCCGGCGGGAGAGCCCGCCGCGGAACTGGACGAGACCGGGGAGCAGGCCGGGCAAGATTCTGCTCCTTCCGGGGATAAGGATAAGGAATAGCGTGATCTCCGGTGCCGATGGTCACGACTGCGGGCTGGCGCGAACCGACATCATGAGGCTGATATGAAGACTTAGCGGCATAGTCCGGGAGGACAAAAGGGCGGATGAGCAAGATTCGAATCAACGATCTGGCCAGAGAACTGGAAGTCAAAAGCAAGGCCATCCTCGATGTGCTTGGCGAGGTCGGCGTTACTGAAAAAAAGACTCACTCCAGTTCGGTCGAAGACCATGAAGCGGAAAAGGTGAGGGCCCACTTCCGCAAGACTAGCGAAGCGCAGACCCAGAGCAAAGCCTCTCGTTCTACCCGCGCCGAAGCCGACGAAATCAAGACCAAGATTGATCTCTCTCATATTTCGAAGCCGGGCGACGTGTTGAACCTGCTGCGCAAGCAGCAAGCCCCTGCTGCTCCCCCCGCGCCCCCTGCTCCTCCGGCTCGACCGGCGGTTGTGCCCCCTCCGCTTGAAACCAAGCCTGTGGCGGCTCCGCCGGCCGCGAAGGCACCCCTTCCGGCAGCTCCCAAACCCCCGATGGCGCCTCCGCCCCGGTTCGTGGTTCCGGTGCAGCCTATGCGTCCCGCAGTCGTGGCGCCCGTCGTGCCTCCGGCGGCGGCGATCACTCCGCCGCCAATGGCTCCGCATCCCATTTCTGCGCCGCCGGTCCAGGCCGCTCCGCCCGCGGTTGCGTCCTCGGTCGTAGCGCCGCGGCCGCCAGCTCCGATCGCGGCCCGGCCCGGAGTTCCGTCTCCGCTGCAACCACCCTTGCCACGCATGATTGTGCCGCAAACCGGGCCCCGTCCGGTGTACATGGCGCCTCCACCCAGGCCGTCTTCGATGGCCTCAGCCAGCTCTCCGCCCCGTCCTGCTCCGGGGCGTCCCGTGCCGGGGCAGCCGATTTTTCAGCGCCCGCGCCCGGGGGCTCCGACCGCGCGCCCTGCGGTGCGTCCGGGAGAGCGCCGGCCTATGCATCCGACTCGGCAGTCCCCGACAGGGACGCGGCCTCTCGGCGTAGGTCCGGGTGCGCCGCCGCCCGGCTCGACGCGTCCCGGGACGCGTCCCGGCGGACCAGCGCGCCGGCCAGGCCAACGCTATATTCCGCGTGGGGTGAAGGAAGGCCCGATGAAGGGCTATACGCCGCCGCCGCGGCTTTCCTTGTCGAATGAGCCTCAGCCGATTACTCGCAACATTACGATCACGGAAGGCATTAGCGTCAAAGATCTGGCGGAAAAGCTTGGGATCCGCGCCAAGGACCTAATTGCCAGGCTCTTGGGGCGGGGCGTGTTCGCCACCATCAATCAGACGCTCGATACCGAGTTGGCCAGCGAGATGGCGCGCTTCTTCGGAGCCGACACCAATGTGATCACCTTCGAAGAGCAGGCCGCCAAGGAAGTTTCTGAAGCTGCGGCCGGCGAGGAGGGCGTAGTCAGCGAGGGGGTGGCGCGTCCGCCCGTGGTTACGATCATGGGGCACGTCGACCATGGCAAAACCACGCTGCTCGACTCCATTCGTTCCACCGACGTTGCCGGCGGCGAGGCCGGCGGGATCACCCAGCACATTGGTGCCTACAAGGTCGCGGTTCAGGACCAGCAGTCCCCCGCCTACGGCCGGCAGATCGTATTCCTCGATACCCCCGGTCACGAGGCCTTTACCCGCATGCGTTCCCGGGGTGCGAAAGCCACCGACATCGTCGTGCTGGTGGTGGCCGCCGACGATGGCGTGATGCCGCAAACCCTCGAAGCCATTGACCATGCGCATGCCGCCGAAGTGCCGATCATTGTCGCCGTCAACAAGATCGACAAGCCGGATTCGCTGCCCGACCGGGTCAAGAAACAGCTGGCCGACCGCGGCCTGATGCCGGAAGCCTGGGGTGGCACCACGGTGTTCGTCGACGTTTCCGCCAAACAGAAAACCAATCTGAATCTGCTGATGGAAATGATCTGCCTGGTGGCCGACCTGCAAGAACTCAGGGCGACGCCCGAGCGCCCCGCCAGTGGCGTGGTGCTCGAAGCGAAACTCGACCGGGGACGGGGACCGGTCGCCACGGTGCTGGTGCAGAACGGAACCTTGCGCACCAGCGACAACTTTGTGGTGGGCAACGTGTACGGCAAGGTCCGCGCCATGCTGGACGACCGGGGCAATCCGTTGCAAGAAGCGCCGCCCTCGACGCCGGTCGAAATTCTGGGCATGGAAGGTCTGCCGCAGGCGGGCGATCAGTTTGTGGTGGTCGCGGACCGCGATAAGGCGCGCGGCATGTCCGAATACCGCGAGCAGAAAGCCCGTGAAGCGACCCTGGCCAAGAGTTCACGAGTCTCTCTCGAAGGTCTGGCCGAGCAACTGAAGACAGCCGGCACCAAGGAACTGAACATCATCCTGAAGGCCGATGTCGGCGGCTCGGCCGAAGTGCTGGGTGACCTGCTGTCCAAGCTCTCCAACGACAAAGTCCGCTTGAAAGTGCTGCGTTCTGGGGTGGGCGCCATCACCGAAAGCGACGTTCTGCTGGCCTCGGCGTCGAACGCGATCATCATCGGGTTCAATGTGCGTCCGGAGCGCAAGGCGCAGGAACTAGCGGAGCAGGAGAAAGTGGATATCCGCTTGCACTCGATCATCTACGAGCTGCAAGACGAAATCAAGCGAGCCATGACCGGCCTGCTCGAAC
>PKYX01000421.1:0-145 GCA_003132825.1 Acidobacteriaceae bacterium | reverse complement strand
CATGGAGTGCGGCATCTCGATCGCCAACTATGGCGACATCAAGGTGAGCGATATCATTGAAGCCTTCGTGACCGAGCGCATCGCAGCGGAAGTGATCGCTTGAAAACAGTCGTCAGTCTTCAGGGTCGCGCTGACGACTGCGGGC